>NZ_JAERWM010000002.1:0-95226 GCF_016918125.1 Aeromicrobium sp. YIM 150415
GCGGGCGGGGCCCGGCCCCGGGGGGGTGACCTCCGCCCCCCTCAATCCGGGGGCGGTGGATGACACACCTCTTAACGCCCTTGAGAGGTGCGTAGGTCACCGCCCGAGGGTCGTCAGTCGGCGGCGATGCGGTAACCGACGCCGCGCACGGTCTCGATCCAGCGTGGTGTGGCACTGGAGTCGCCGATCTTGCGGCGCAGATTGGCCATGTGCACCTCGATGGCGCGTTTGTCGGCCTCGTTGACGAAATACGAGGTCACATAGTCCTGGCCACGCAGCGCAAGCACCAGGTCTGCTTTGCTACGGACCCTGCGGCCCGAGGACAGCAGGATGTGCAGCAGGTCGAACTCGGTGCGGGTGAGGTCGATGCCGCGTCCCTCCACGGTCACGATCCTGGTCTCGGGATCCAGCACGAGGCCACGGACCTGGAGGGCTCCGTGCGAGCCCGCATCCGCCCGAGCGCCGGCCTGTGGGCTCGTGGCGGCGATATTGGCCGCGACCTGAGCCGGAACCGCCGGGCCCGCCGGCGCACCCCGATGATGCGCGGGCGTAGGCGCCTGGCGTGTGGGCTCGGCCCGGTGATGAGGCGGCTCGGCAGGGGGCGTGTACGTCGGCGGCGTGTACTCCGGCGCCGGCGGGGCCGGTGCCACCGCTGCCGCCTGAGGCGCGGACGGCTCGGCGGCCGGGCCAGCCGCCCCCGCACGGTCGCGGGGACGACGCAGGACCGCCTCGATCCGCGCGCGCAGCTCGCGAGGACGGAACGGCTTGACGAGATAGTCGTCCGCCCCGGCCTCGAGACCCTGGACGACGTCGATCTCGTCACCGAGCCCGGTCAGCATGATGATGTACGTCGAGCTGAACTCGCGCAGGCGCTTGGCCGTCGCGAAGCCGTCCATGCCCGGCATCGTCACATCGAGGGTCGTGATGAGGGGGTCGTACTGCCTCACGAGCTCGATGCCGTCTGCTCCGTTGGAGGCGCTGAACGGCTCGAAGCCGCTGCTCTCCAACACGGTCTTCAGCAGATGGCGGATGTCGGGATCGTCTTCGATCACGACGACACGGCGCTGCTCCTGGCTCGACATGGGCTCACAGTACCAACGCCCCGCAGTCAGCCGACGGTGTTTCCCGACTCGGCGGTGAGACACCCCCTGTTCACCGGCTCCACGGGACCGGTCGGCGCGGAGGTGAAAAGCACCGTTCCGAGGCTCACCAGCCGGCCTGTCGCGCGAGCTCCGCCGCTCGTTCGTTCCACCAGGTGCCCGCGGGCGGTCCGCCCCGGCAGGTGCCGTCGCTCTCGCCCGGCGGCTTGATCCAGAGTCGCGCGTCGAGACGGCCCTCCCCCGCTCCGGGGCGCTGACCGAGTGCCCGGCCCGGCGGGTTACACCATTCGCCGGAGGCGCCCGCACCGTTGCGGCCGGTGTCCATCACATAGTGCACGCCGTCGTCGAGCAGATCGGCCAGTCTCTCGGCGTAGTCGATCTCATCGGCCTCACCGTTGTAGGCGGCGACGTTGACGGAGAAGCCTCGCGCCTCGTCGATCCCGATCCGCCGGAGCCGGTCGGCCATCGTCTCCACCGCCACCCAGTCCGAATGCCCGGCATCGAGGTAGGTCGTGACTCCCGCGCTGTCGAGGGCCGATCGGGCATCGTCGAGCAGGTCGAATCGCGTCTCGGGGTCGGGGCACTCGTCCACCATCGCGAGGGCGTCGGGCTCGACGACGGCGGCCACGTGGCGCGGCTCATGTCCGAGACCGCGAGCCGCCCGCTCGACCCAGGTGCGATAGTCCCCCGGTTCGAGACCCCCGCCGGAGTGCCCACCGGCGCAGTCTCGATCGGTGATGCCGTAAAGCACGACCACAGCGACGGCATTCTCCTCCGCGGCACCCTCGGCGATGGTGGCCGCACGATGCTCGACGGCGTCGAGTCCGCTCTCCTCGGGGGTCAGCCAGATCGCCGTCGGGACCTCGGCAACCCGTCGCACGATCTCGGCATCGGGGCCGGTGGCCGCATCCGCTGCCTTGTGGGCGAGAGAGTCCGGTGCGCCGTACAGTTCGGCGCCCGCGAAGGGGTCGTGGCGCTGGGCACCTGATCGGCCGAACCAGCCGCGCGGATCGACCCCGAACATGACCAGGGCCGCCACGAAGGTCACGATGACGACGATGCTCGTGACCGCGATCGCCCGCGGCGGGATGCTGAGACCTCGAACGCGCACGAGCCACCCTTCGTCACCTCGACGGCGTCCGCACGTCGTCCGCACCATTATGCCGCGAGACCACCCGACGACGGCACCATCGCTCCCGTCCCTGGTCGGTGAGTTATCCCGCACCCAGCGGGCAGTCGTGGGTGATGGCTCACCGATATCCTGTCGACCACGATTCCGGTGAGTCATCACGCAGGAGCGTGGCGCGAGTACGTGACAGCTCACCGCCCATGGGCGGGAGCGGCGCGCCTCGAGAGCGGTTCAGCGCAGGGTGGCCCGCAGCCCGCGGCGCAACACCAGATGCGTGACGACCACCAGAACCGCCGTGGTCACGACCGCGACCAGCCAGCCGGTCGTGCGCAGCGCCAGCACACCGAAGACCGCCACGAACAGCGAACCGGCGAGAGAAGCCATCGTCACCGCGATCTCGTCATCGGGTTCGCGATCGTGTGTGTAGCCGAGCACGAGCAGGGCGATCACCGTCGTGAGGACACCGCCGACGAAGCCGAAGACCATCAACACCCCGGCCGCGGTCACCAGCGCCTCGCGCGGAGCATCGTGGCCGACGACCACCACGGCGAGGAGGGCGACCAGGGCGAAGCAGCCCCCGAGCGACACGGCGAGCCGCGCGGCACCGGGACGCAGGGTCACTCCTTGAACAGGCTGGTGACCGAGCCGTCCTCGAACACGGCCGAGATCGCCTGGGCGAGCAGTGGCGCGATCGACAGCACCGTGAGCTTGTCGAACTGCATCTCATCGGTGAGGGGCAGCGTATTGGTGACGATGACCTCGCGCGCGCAGCAGTTCTTCAGGCGGTCGACCGCGGGGCCCGAGAACACGGCGTGGGTCGCGGCGATGATGACGTCCTCGGCGCCATCGGCCTTGAGCGCCTCGGCGGCCTGCACGATCGTGCCACCGGTGTCGATGAGGTCGTCGACCAGGATGCACGTGCGGCCGGCCACTTCGCCCACGACACGGTTGGCCTTGGACTCGTTGGGGCGGGAGATGTCGCGGGTCTTGTGGATGAAGGCCAGCGGCGCGCCGCCGAGCGAGTTCGCCCAGGACTCGGCCACCTTGATCCGGCCGGCATCGGGCGAGACGACCGCGAGCTGCTTGTCGCCGTACTTCTTCTTGACGTGGCGCGTCAGGATCGGCATCGCCAGCAGGTGATCCACCGGCCCGTCGAAGAAGCCCTGGATCTGCGCGGTGTGGAGATCGACCGTCATGAGCCGGTCGGCACCGGCCGAGAGGAACAGATCGGCCATCAGACGCGCCGAGATCGGCTCGCGCCCGAGGTGTTTCTTGTCCTGGCGGGCGTAGCCGTAGAAGGGCAGCACCACCGTGATGCGCTTGGCGGAAGCACGCTTGAGCGCGTCGATCATGATGAGCTGCTCCATGATCGCCTCGTTGATCGGTGCGGAGTGGCTCTGGATCACGAAGGCATCGCATCCGCGCACCGACTTGTCGAAGCGCACGTAGATCTCGCCATTGGCGAAGTCGTAGGCGGTGGTCGGCACGAGCTCGGCCTCGAGCAGTTGGGCGACCTCCTGCGCGAGGGTCGGATGCGCCCGACCCGAGAAGAGCATGAGGTTGCGGGTCGGTGTGCGCTCGCTGAGGCTGCCGTTGGTCACTGGGGGTTCTCTTCCTGCCGTGCTGCGTTCTCCGCGGCCTCGTGGGCCGCTGAGCCGGGCCGTCGCCTCGCGACCCACCCGTCCATGATCCTCTGTCCCCCGGCGCTCACCGCGAGTGCCCCCGGTGGAACGTCCTCGCGGACGATCGTTCCAGCGCCGGTGAAGGCTCCGTCGCCGATCTCGACCGGTGCCACGAAGACATTGTCGCTCCCGGTCTTGGCATGACGCCCGACGACGGTGCGGTGCTTGCGCTCGCCGTCGTAGTTGGCGGTGATGGTGCCCGCGCCGATATTGGTGCCCTCGCCGATCTCCGCGTCGCCGATATAGGAGAGATGGGGCACCTTGGCGCCGTCGGCGATCTGGGCGTTCTTGGTCTCCACGAAGGTGCCGATCTTGCCCTTCGCGCCGAGCTCGGTGCCAGGACGCAGGTAGGCGAAGGGGCCGACGGTCGCGCCGGCGCCGATCACGGCATCCGATCCGTGGGTGCGTTCGATGGTGGCATCCTCGCCGATCTCGACATTTCGCAACGTGGTGTCCGGTCCGATCGTGGCGCCGCCGGCCACGGTCGTGGCTCCGAGAAGCTGGGTGCCGGGGCGCACCGTGACATCCGGCGCGAGGGTGACGTCGGAGTCGATCCAGGTGGTGGCGGGGTCGATGATCGTGACGCCGTCCAGCATCCAGCGCCGGGTGATCCGGTCGTTGAGCTCGCGGGCCAGCCGGGCGAGCTGGGCGCGGTCGTTGACGCCCTCGGTCTGCCAGACGTCCTCGAGGACATGGGCTCCGACGGGGAGCCCGTCGGCGACCGCGAAGCCGACGATATCGGTCAGATACAGCTCGCCTTGCGCGTTCTTCGGCGTGAGCCGGCCGAGGGCCGCGTCGAGGAAGGTGCCGTCGACCGCGAGGATGCCGCTGTTGATCTCGCGGACCGATCGCTCGTTCTCGCTCGCATCCTTGTGCTCGCGGATGGCGGTGACGGTTCCGTCATCGCCGCGCAGGATCCTGCCGTAGCCGGTGGGGTCGTCGACCTCGGCGCTGAGGATGGTGACGGCGCGGGCGTCCGCGCGGTGCTCGTCGACCACCGCGCGGAGCGTCTCGGCCGTGAGCAGCGGGACATCGCCGTAGGTGATCAGGACGGTGCCGTGAGCCGCGCCCGCCTCCAGCGCGTCGAGCCCGGCGCGGACGGCGTCACCGGTGCCTTTGCGCTCGTGCTGGACGGCGATCAGCGCCTCACTATCGAGGGCCGTGGTGGCCGCCTCGACCTGCTCACGCTGATGGCCCACGACCACGACACGCTGTTCGACGCCGAGCTCGCGGACGGCGGCGAGAGCGTGGCCGAGCATGGACCTGCCACCGAGCTCGTGCAGCACCTTGGCGCGCTCGGATTTCATGCGAGTTCCGGCTCCGGCGGCGAGGACGATCGCCGTGACCTTCGCATCCAATGCGGACTCCTTCG
The DNA here is from genome assembly GCF_016918125.1 of Aeromicrobium sp. YIM 150415. Lineage (NCBI taxonomy): Bacteria > Bacillati > Actinomycetota > Actinomycetes > Propionibacteriales > Nocardioidaceae > Aeromicrobium > Aeromicrobium sp. YIM 150415. Next base: position 5,284 of record NZ_JAERWM010000002.1, read on the forward strand.
TGTTCGGGGCTACCCGTCAAGTGTGGGGGTACCTCCACACTCAGCGGGTTCTCGCGTGGCTCCCCGGGTAGGAGTCGAACCTACGTCGCTAATCCTGATTCAAAGTCAGGCGGGCCCTGCCGGCAGACCAACCGGGGAAAGCGCGTCCAGCGTACCGAACACCCCAGGCCACGCGCCGGGGCGGCGCTCCTGCAAGATTCTCGACCTCAAGAATCTCGACGCGATAAACTCATCCCATGGACGAGGTCGATCGGATCGTCGCCGCCTGGCGGCACGAACGCCCCGATGCCGATGTCTCCCCGATGGAGGTGCTGAGCCGGGTCAGCCGCCTCGCGCAGTATCTGGACGGGCTCCGCAAGCAGGCCTTCACCTCCGTGGGCCTCGAGCCGTGGGAGTTCGACGTGCTCGCGGCGCTGCGGCGCATCGGCGAGCCCTACGAGCTGTCCCCCGGCCAGCTCGTCGCTGCCACGCACGTGACCAGCGGCACCATGACCAACCGCGTCGATCGGCTGCAGCGCAAGGGGCTGGTCGAAAGGCGCCCGGCCCCCTCCGACCGGCGCGGTGTGCTGGTACGGCTGTCCACGCGAGGGCGAGAGCGCGTCGATGCGGCCCTCGATGCGCTACTCACCCACGAGCACGAACTTCTCGCCGATCTCGACAGCGACGAGCGCGCCACGATCGCCGACCTCCTGCGCGACCTCATCGAGCCCTTCGCCGGCCCCTCGCACTAGCGTCGAGGGCGACCGGCCTCCAGCAGGAAGTCGATGACGGCGGGAAGCACCCCCTTGCCATCGTGACCGACTCCCGGGACGACATCGAATCTCACATCGGAGCCGAGCGCGTTCAAGGCATCTCGCAGTGCCTTGGCGCGCGACATCCGATCAGGCCCACCCGGACTGGGGAACACCTCGGCGGGGTCATTGTCCTTCCCGCCGATCACGATCTGGGTGGGGACACGTGCCACGTCCGCCGGGTCGAGTGCCGTGCCGAATCTCGTCACGAGATCCTCCACGCCCTCCCACCAGGGACGCTGCGGATCGGGAAGCGTGATGCGGCCCGGGGCACCGATGGAGACCGCCGACAGTCGTCCCGGATGCAGATAGAGGAACCGCTGCGCGAACTGGCCGCCACCGGAGAAGCCGTGGAGGAAGAACCGGTCGGTGGAGACATTCCACCGACGGGCGACCTCGTCCACCATGCTCAGCAGCAGATGGTCGTAACGTACGCCGCCCTGTTCGATCATCTTGTAGTTGTGCATGTCATCGGGGTCGTCGATCGCCGCAGGGAAGATCGGCGTCAGCACCACGGCCCGCTGGTCGACGGCGATCTCGGCGAGACCGTCGAGATAGGTCTCCGTCCTCCGGCCGGTGCCGTGCACACAGACCCAGACATCGAGCGGACCCTCGTCATCGCGATAGTCCGGTGGGACGAACAACCGATAGGAGAAGCGCGGATCGGTCTGGCTGGCGACGATCGGCGTCACCCCGGTGAGCAGTGCGCGCCCGGCATGTCCGGCGGGAAGGTCAGCGAGCCGCAACATCGCGGCCTCCGGTCGTGGACAGTTCCCGCTTGAGGATCTTGCCGGTCGCGGTCATGGGCATCGAGCCGACGATCTCGACGATCCGGGGGTACTTGTACGACGCGAGCCGCTCCTTGCCCCACGCCACCAGCTCCTCGGGCTCCACCGCGCTGCCCTCCTGCGGCACGACGAAGGCTTTGATCTCCTCCCCATGGGAGTCATCGGGTACGCCGACGACGGCCACCAGCGAGACATCCGGGTGAGACATGTAGAGCTCCTCGATCTCGCGGGGATAGACATTGAATCCGCCGCGGATGATCATGTCCTTCGAGCGGTCGACGATGTAGTAGTAGCCGTCCTCGTCGCGACGAGCCAGGTCGCCGGTGCGGAACCACCCGTCCCGCAGCACTTCGGCCGTGGCCTCGGGGCGACCGGCGTAGCCCTTCATCACATTGTGGCCCTTGATCGCGATCTCCCCGACCGCCTCCGGATCGTCCGAGATCTCGCTCCCGTCGTCGCCGAGCAGCTTCATCTCCACCCCGGGGATCGGCAGACCGATCGACCCCACTCGCGGTTCCTGACCGAAGCGGGCGAAGCTCGCCGTCGGGGAGGTCTCGGACAGCCCATAGCCCTCGAGGATCGTCACCCCGAAGCTCTCACGGAATCTGCGATGGATCTCGGCCGAGAGCGCCGCTCCGCCCGAGGACGCGACGCGTAGGTTCGCCGCGAGGAGCCCCGCTGTGTGCTCATCGGGCACGGCATTGAGCAGGGCCCAGTACATCGTGGGAACTCCGGCGAAATTCGTCACCTGCTCGCGGACCATCGTGGCGATCGCGTCCACCGGATCGAAGCGGGGCATCAGCACCATGGTGCCGCCGAAGTGGAAGGCCGAGTTCTGCGTGACCGTCTGGCCATAGGAATGGAACAGCGGCAGGGCGCACAGGTAGGTGTCCGGCCGTTCCGGATCGGGTTCGAAGAGGTCCTGGCCGACGAGGACATTGTCGAGCATATTGCGATGGCGCAGCTCGGCACCTTTGGGCTGACCGGTCGTCCCGGACGTATAGAGGATCACGGCGGTGTCGTCCTCGTCGACCGCCACGCCGGTGAACGGCACCTGGTGGCCGGAGAGCCACGGCATGGCAGTCGCCGGATCGGCACCGATCGTGAAGAGGCTCTCGCAGGACTCCACCTCGTCGAAGGCCGCCTGCGCCATGGCGCCCATCGGCAGTTCGGATGTTCCCTCGAAGGCGAAATAGGCGACGGCCTCGCAGTCGCTCAGGTGGTAGGAGATCTCCGCGGGTTTGAGCAGCACGTTCAGCGGGACGACGGTCGCGCCGGCTTTGAGGATGCCGAAGTACACGATCGGGAAGTAGGGCAGGTTGGGGCAGCTCAGGGCGACTCGGTCTCCCCGGCCGATTCCCCGCGAGGCGAGCAGGTCGGCGACCGAGCCGGCGAGCGCGTCGATCTCGGCATAGGTGAGCCGGATATCGCCCAGGACCACCGCGATGCGGTCCGGATGGGCGGCGGCTGGTGTCTCCAGCACGGAGCAGAGATTGGTCATGGCGGTGGCTTCTCCTCGTGTTCGGTGCCGAAGGCGCGGGCCTTCGGCTGGTGTCTTATATCTCTATTTGCTATAGCGTATGGCGGACAACCCTACGGAAGGAACATCATGGCCGGTCATGGAGCAAGCAAGGTCTCTGCTGAGGGCGTGCTCGCGACCTTTCCCGAACTCCGCGATATCGAGGACGCCAGCCTGCGCGACATCGTCATCGAGATCTGGCAGGAAGTACTGGACGAGAGCGACTGGGAACGCCTCGAAGACGTCCCGAAGCACCCGCACAAGCTGCCCGCCTCGAGCAACCTCGTTGACCACACCCGGACGGTCACCCAGATGGCCGTCGCCGTCGCCGAGGCCGCTGAGCGCGTCCGCGGCATCGGATATGACCGCGATCAGCTGATCGCCAATGCGAACCTGCACGATGTCAGCAAGCTGCTCGAGTTCGAGCCGACCCCGGAGGGAGGGCAGGGCTCGCGTTTCGGACATCTCATCCAGCACGGCGCCTATGGAGCCCACAAGATGTGGCAGAAGAACCTGCCGATGGAGATGGTGCACAGCGTCCTCGCTCACACGCTCACCTCGCGCTACGTGCCCCAGACGTGGGAGGCCGTCGTCGTGCACTACGTGGACTATCTGGATTCCGATGCGCTCAATCTCCAGCACGGCGTGCCTCTGAACATCCGCAAGTGAGCGGCGGGTGTCGTCGACCGGCCCTCGGCCGATCGACGACACCCGCCCTCTCAGACCCCGCTGGGCAGCAGCCGCTCGGGCACCGGCAGCGTCGCCAGCGGCACATGCTGCTGACCGCAGTGCAGGTCGCGGTCACCCAGACCGCCTTGCGGTACCCGTCGCGGGAACGAGATCTTGACGACATTCAGTTCGGGGATCCGGAAGATCTGCACGGCATCGCGGTCGACTCCGTACAACTCCGCGATGACCGACTCATTGATGAAGTCGGGATCGGACACGATCGCGTAACCGCTCGCGTCGCGCATGAAGGTCTCCAATGTCGTCCAGAAGGGTCCGGCATTCTTCGAGCGGACCTCGTAGGCGAAATCGGCGATCAGAGGGGCATCAGCAGTGGTCATCGTCATCCTTCACAGACGGGTGCGGAACATCGCGGTGGAGTCGTCGACCTCGACGACGTGGTTGAGCACGAACTCATAGGCCGGCCCGCGCTCCAATTCGGCCGGAGACGTCGCGAAGGCGAAACTGGGCAGATAAGGCAGGTCGGGCAACGGCAGATGGAGCATCAGCGGGTTGGCGACCTTCGCGACGGCCGTCGCGGTGGCCTGGTCAGCGGCGCTGGCTCGCAGCATCACACCGACCTCGTGGGTCGCCGCTCCTTCGGTCTCCAACCCTCCGAGGACCGCATCGTGACCGTAGAGCCGCAGGTCGAAGGCGTACTCGTGGGGCGCTAGGCCGAGGGTCTGCTCGACGCGCTCGGTGAGGACCGTCCGCATGAAGTCGGCCCACTCCTCGATGTGAGCGATGATGTGCGGGTCGCGGATCGCGGCGAAGGAGATCGTCTCGTAACCCGTCAGCCGTGCTCCCTCCAGCTTGATCGTGACCTGATCGGCGATGTGGAACTGCGAACCCTCCACCCGCACCCGCCGCTCGTCGACGGCCGTATATCGAGACTCGGTCACGTCGAGCGTGCCGCGTGGCTCGCGCAGGAGGAACGGATTGGCCGTCTCGTAGAGCATGTGCGCGGCGACCGATGTCGGTGTGCAGGCCGTATCGAGGTCGAGCGGCTCGATCTCGAAGCCGTCCCGGTCGACCCAGGCGACCACACCTCCGGAGCGTGGATTGGTCGTGCACTGTCCGCCGCACTCGACGATCTTCGCCGCGTGCCAGGCGGGTCCCGCCGGGAAGCCGCGCATCATCGGTACCGCTGCCGCCACCGCCGTGTCGGTCGCCCGGCCGCCGAGAACGACATCGGCACCGGATTCCAGCGCCTCGACGAAGGGCTCATGCCCCATGACGCCCACGATGTGCGAGCAGGCCTCGAGGGTCTCGGCCGAGAGCTCACCCAGGGGCGGCAGCGGATGAATCCGCCCGGCATTGAGCTGTTCCTTCAACGCTCCCGAGGTTTGCTCACTGTAGATCCTGGCCACCTTCAGCGTCAGGTTCTCCTCCCGCAGGAGCTCGTCGACGATCTCGGCGACCCAGTCCACTCCGGCATCGGTGCCCGATGTCCCACACGATCCGATCAGCAGCGGTATGCCCGCCGATGCGGAGGCGCGGAGCACGATGCGGAGATCGTGTCGGACGGCCGCCGCGGTGGTCTTCGCCGTCGACGAGCCGAGGTAGTAGGGACCGGAATCGGTCGATCCTCCGTCCACGGTGATCACATCGGCGCCCAGGGCGATCCCGCGTGCGACCGCCGCCTCGTTGATGCCGGCACCGAGCATTCCGCTCGGCACGAGCACTCCGACGCTCTCGCGCTGGCCCTGATCATTCATCATCGGTCTCCTCGTTCTGGTGGTTCTCGGGCTCGAAGAGCCGGAGATCTTCTGGATTCAGTTGCACGGTGAGCTCCGAGGTCGCCACCGGCCGCCTCGTCGTCACGGTCAGCAGGGAGCCGCCGACCTGCAGCACATAGCGGTAGTGGTCCCCCAGGTAGGAGCTCGTCACGACCTTGGCCGTCATCTCGTTGAGGCCGGCCGGCTCGTCCTCACGCCGGATGTGGACCGCTTCGGGACGGATGCTCACATGAGCCGGGCCGCGATGCCGCCCCGTGTGGCGGACCCGTAACGGCTCGGCAAGACCCTCGAGTCGCACGGTCGCCGTCGTGCCGTCGGCGTCGAGCACGGACGCCTCCAGGATGTTCGCGGTACCCACGAAATCGGCGACGAACAGGTCCGCCGGCTCCTCGTAGACCTCGACCGGCGTGCCGATCTGTCGAATCACGCCACGGTCCATCACGACGACGTGATCGCTCATCGACAGCGCCTCGTCCTGGTCGTGGGTCACGAAGACGGTCGTGACGCCGACGCGCTGCTGCAGGGTGCGCAACCAGTCGCGGGACCGGTCCCTCAGCTTGGCATCGAGATTCGAGAACGGCTCGTCCAGCAGCAGCATGTCCGGAGGATGCGCCAGCGCACGCGCCAATGCGACACGTTGTTGCTGACCGCCCGACAGCTGATGCGGGTAGCGGTTCACCTGGGCCGAGAGCTCGACCAGTTCGAGCACCTCGTTGACCCGGGCGCGCCGTTCGCTCGCCTTCACCTTGCGCAGCTTCAGCGGATAGGCGACGTTGTCGAAGACCGTCATGTGGGGCCAGACCGCGTAGGACTGGAACACCACACCGCAGTTGCGGCGCTCCGGCGGCAGATCGACGCGTTCCCCGTCGAACATGGTGTTGTCGCCGAAGCAGATCCGTCCCGCGTCGGGACGGTGAAGACCGGCGATCGACCACAGCGTGGTGGACTTCCCGCACCCGCTCGGCCCGAGAAGGGTGGTGATGCGGCCGTTCTCGACCGTGAGCGACAGATCGTGCAGCACGGTGTGCTCGCCGAACGACTTGCGCAGATTCTGGATCCTCAGTTCAGGCACGCGGACGCACCCCGAACAGCCCTCGGCCGATGCCGAGGACGGCGAGTGTGATCACCATCTGGATGACTCCTAACGCGGCGACGCTGCCGCCCGTGTTGGTCGCTGCGAGTTGCAGCATGGTCAGACCGAGCACAGGCGTGCTGTCGGTCACGAGGAAGACCGCCGGCTCGGCATCGTTGAGCATGGCGACGAAGAGCAGGACGAAGGAGGCTGCCATCGCGGGCATGACGAGGCGCAGCACGATGGTCCGCATCGCCTGCCACCACGTCGCCCCCGATGTCCGGGCGGCGAGATCGAGATCGCGGCCGATGCTGGCGAGCGCCGGATAGAAGGCGCTGTATCCCAAGGCGAGGCTCCGCACCGCGAAGGCCAGCCCCATGCCCCAGATGGTCGCCCGGAGCGTGCCACTCGGATCGAGCACCACGAAGGACCAGAAGAAGGCCATGCCGGTGACGAGGCCGGGAATCATCCGGGGCCACAGCATCGCCTGCTGGAGCGAGCCACGCAGCCTGAACTCCGACCGGTGGGCGATGACGGACAGGATCGCGATCACGAGTGTCGTCAGGAATCCGCCGACGGTCGCGATCAAGAGGCTGTTGACCAGCGCTCGGGTGTAGACGGCGTTCTGGAAGACCGCGGTGAAGTTCGCGGTCGTCAACACCTCCCAGGGCGAGATGAAGGGGGTGAAGACGGTCGTGAAGGCGGTCATCACGACGCCGATCAGCGGGACGATGACCATGGCCAGCGCTACCAGCAGCGCCACGCCGGCAGCGAGCCAGCGCATCGGTCCGAGGTCCAGGGCGCGGGCCGCCGTCGGCTTGCCGGTGACGGCGGCGAAGCGTCCGAGGTCCCCGACCAGCTTGTTCCTGACGACCAGCAGCGCCGAGACCATGGCGAGCAACAGCACGGCACCGGCCGAGACGAGTCCCTGTCGCGGGGGCGAGGCATTCGTCCAGTTGTTGTAGAGATAGGTGGAGATCATGTCGATATTGCTGGAGTATCCGAGCACGAGCGGTAGGCCGAGCACCTCCATCGCCAGGGCGAACACCAGCAGCGCCGAGTTGAGGATCGCGGGACGCAGCAGCCGGACGCTGACGGAGGTCAAGGCCCGGCCGGGCTTGGCACCAGAGGTCCGCGCCGCGTCCTCGAGGGCCGGATCGATGGCCGCCAGGGTGTTCCGGCAGAACAGGAAGATCACCGGGGCGGCGACGCTGATGCCGACGAGCGCCATGCCGGGGATGCTGTAGAGATCGATCGGCATCCGCAGGAAGGTGTTGGTCTCCAGCCAGGAGGACGCGAACCCCGACGGCGCCCACATCAGCGACCAGCCGAGCACCAGCACGATGCCCGGGAGCATCACGGGCAAGAGGAAGATCACCGCCAGCACGTGGCGTCCCGGCAGATTGGTGCGGGTGAACAACACCGCGGCGCCGACGCCGAGGATCAACGAGCCGACCGTCATCAAGGCGGCGAAGACGAGGCTGTTGAAGAACGCCGTCCACCAAGCCCCGTCGGTCAGCAGGTCGCGGTAGTTGAGCAGCGTGAAGTGCCCGCCGGACTCGTACAGCGGCGTCGACCACAGCGAGGCGATGACGACCGGGACGATCGGGCCCACGATGACCAGGAGCGCCAACGCCCAGATCGCATAGTGCGACACCGTGGTGGAGCCGAACCGCCGGCTCCGGCGGCGCCTCGCCCGCGGCCCCCCGTCCGCAGGCTTCGTGAGGGTCGCGGTCATCGGCCGAAGGCCTCGTTCCAACGCGCCTCGATGTCCTCACGCTGGGACCTCAGCTCCGGATCCCAGCCCCCGATGATGACATTGTCCTCTCCGACCGCGTCCTCGATCGCGGCCAGACCGTAGGGGCATTCGACGCCTGCACGGTAGGGCGTGAAGCCGCCCTTGCAGGCTTCCTCCTGGCCCTCGACCGAGAGCGCGTAGTTCATGAAGACCTTCGCGGCATTCGGATTCGGTGCCTGCGCGGTGATGGCCATCGCCCGGGGCACCAACGGCGTCCCGTCGACCAGATAGGTGTAGTTGAGGACCTTCGCGGCATCGCCGGTGATGAGCGGACGAACCGATCCCGACACGAAGAAGGACCCGGCGTAGGCGCCTTGCAGCAGCTTCTGAGAGAGATTGCCCGTTCCGGACTCCACGCCGGCGCTGGCGCCGAGCGCCTCGAGATGCTCCCACCCCTCCTCACCCGCACTGTTCACATAGCTCGCGGTGGCGAGGAAGCCGATCGCATTGGCGACATCGAGGGTGCCGATCTTCCCCTCCAGCTCCGGCGCCATCTCGGCGAACTCGGCCATGCTGGTGGGCTGCTGGTCCTCCGGCAGCACCGACTTGTTGAACAGGGCGATGACCGGGTCCTCCGACATCGCCACGACGCCGGGCGCCAGGTTGGCATAGTCGGGCAGGTTCGGCACATTGGGGTCCTCGTAGTCGAGGACATGTCCGGCCTCGACGAAGTCCTGCATGGTCAGCTGGTCGGAGGTCATGACGATGTCCGCCGTGCGCGCTCCGGTGGCCGACTCGGTGCGATAGCGCTCCGCGATCTGGGTGTCCTCCAGGTCGAGATTGCGCACCTCGATATTCGGATACTTCTTCTTGAACCCGGCGGCCAGCGGAGCCATGACCTCCTCATTGGCATTCGAGTAGAGCAGCACCGAGCCTTCCTCCTCCGCCGCGGCCACGATCTCGTCGCTCACGGGGGTCGGCGGAGCGGCCTCACCCGAGTCGACATCGGAGGTCGGACCGGCGGCGCCCGGGTCCTCCGTGCCTCCGCCGCACGCCGCGAGACTGATCAGACTGACGACCGCGACGGCGGCGGCAGCACGCTGGTGAAACCGCATGAGCACTCCTTGTTATTTGCTATAGCAACTGTGATGAGCCTGACCCGGCCCCAGTTCCGGCCGAAGCGCTCCCAGGGGAGATCTTCGTGATGTGGGTTACATGTTATTTGCTATGGCATAGCTGTCAAGAGCCAGTCTCTGCCTCGCCGGCGAGGCCGGTCGGTGGGTCGGCGAACTGCTCAGCGAACGGCGTCGAACCGGCCGTCGGGCCGACCCTTGGCCTCGATCCTCGAGTCATTCGAGGCCCGGCTGTGCTCGCGCATGATGCGCTCGGCCGCCTCCGGATCCCGCGATCGGATCGCCTCGAAGATCTCCCGATGCTGGCGAAAACGCCGAGCCACCGCCTCGGGATCGTCGGCGATCTGAGCGAGCACGAGGCGACGGCGCTCGTCGTAGTTGAACGCCTCGACCATGTTGAGCATGTGAATGAGGGTCGAGCTGCCGCTGGACCGATCGATCGTGGCGTGGAACTCCCGGAGAGCCTTGCCCACCGCGAGCACCTTGTCGTCACTGGGCTCGGACCAGTTGTAGTGATCGCTGAGCTCCTCAGCTCGCTCCAGCGCACGACGCATCTGCTCGATCTGCTGCGCAGACGCGTTCTCGGCAGCGAGCCTCGCCGCCAGCGCACGCAAGGTGTCCTCGATCATCGTGATCGCCAGCAGCTCATCGGCACCGAACTGCGTCACGCGCACCGATCGCGGCCCCTCGCGAGTCACGAGTCGATCCTGCTCGAGTCGACGCAATGCCTCGCGCACCGGCGTCGGGCTGATGTTCAGCGACTCCGCGAGACCCCGCTCGGTCACCTTCTCGCCCTGCTGCAGAACTCCCGACATGATCGCCTCGCGCACCGTGGAGTACGCCTGATCGCCCAGCGACGCCGACGTCTGGATATGCGGCAACTCGGCCATGACCATCCTCCTGCAAGTGCGACATCGACCGGCGCGAGACCCGCACGACCCGGCGGCGCCCATGCTATAGCATACGGCGATACCGGAGCACAGCGACGGAGCGGATGCTCAGGCGACCGCCTCCGCGGCGGCGCGACCGGCGACCCTGCCGGAGAAGAGGCATCCGCCCAGGAAGGTCCCTTCCAGAGCGTTGTAACCCATCATCCCGCCACCGCCGAATCCGTTCACCTCCCCCGCCGAGTACAGACCCGGGAACGGGGTCCCGTCGGCACGTAGACAACGACCTCTGAGGTCGGTCTCGAGGCCCCCGAGTGTCTTGCGCGACAGGATGTTGAGTCGTACGGCGATCAACGGCCCCGCCTTCGGGTCGAGGAACTTGTGGACACCGGCGGTGCGGCTCAGTTTGTCGCCGCGGTACCGCAGCGCCCCGCGGATGGCGGTGATCTGCGCGTCCTTGGAGTACTCGTGGTCGACCTCGCGGTCGCGAGCCTCGATCAGCTGTCGCAAAGGGGCCTCCTCGAGGACGGGACCGTCCGCGATCCTGTTCATCCCGGCGACCAGATCCGTGAGATTGTCGGCCACGACGAAGTCCTCGCCCCGCTGCTTGAACGCCTCGACCGGCCCCGGCGCGCCAGGACGGACGCGGCTGAGGACCAGCTTGACGTCACGGCCGGTCAGGTCGGGGTTCTGCTCCGAGCCGGACAGCGAGAACTCCTTCTCGAGCACCTTCTGCGTGAGGATGAACCAGGAATAGTCGTAACCGGTCGAGCGCAGGTACCGCAGCGTCCCCAGCGTGTCGAAGCCGGGAAAGTAGGGCGCCGGCAGCCGACGGCCGGTGGCATCCAGCCAGAGGGACGACGGGCCCGGCAGGATCCGGATGCCGTGGTTGTCCCAGATCGGATCCCAGTTCCGCAGACCCTCCACGTAGTGCCACATCCGATCGGGATTGATCACCATCGCTCCGGCATCCCGCGTGATGCCGAGCATCCGCCCGTCCACATGGGCCGGCACTCCGGAGACCATCGTCTTCGGCGGCGCACCCAGGCGTTCGGGCCAGGCCTCGCGCACGAGATCGTGATTGCCGCCGATACCACCGCTGGTCACGATCGTGGCCTGTCCGCGCGCCTCGAAGTCGCCGACGACCTCGCGGCTGCTGGCCCGGCCCCGATCGACCGCGCTGGGGACGAGGACCGCCCCGTGGACGCCGACCACTGCCCCGTCCTCGACGATCAGCCCATCGACCCGGTGCCGGAAGGCCACCGAGATCCGTCCCGTCTCCAGGTGGGCGCGGACTCGGCGCTCGAAGACCTCCACGACCCCGGGCCCTGTCCCCCAGGTGACGTGGAAGCGTGGAACCGAGTTGCCATGGCCATCGGCCCGGCCGTCGCCGCGCTCGGCCCACCCCACCAGCGGAAAGATGCGGTGGCCCAACTCGCGCAGCCAGGAACGCTTCTCCCCCGCGGCGAAGTCGACATAGGCCTCGGCCCAAGCGCGTGGCCAGCGGTCCTCGTCACGGTCGAACTGGGCGCTGCCGAGCCAGTCCTGCCACGCGAGCGCAGGGGAATCGCGGATTCCCATGCGGCGCTGCTCGGGTGTGTCGACCATGAAGAGGCCGCCGAGACTCCAGAAGGCCTGCCCGCCGAGGGACTGCTCCGGCTCCTGCTCGATGAGCAGGACGCTGCGGCCGGCATCCGCCGCCTCCGCGGCCGCGACCATGCCGGCCAGTCCCGCCCCTACGATGAGAACGTCTGCGTTCATGTCTCCCCTTCGATCGGATGATGGTCCGGCACCGGCGTGTCCGATGCCAAGCTCTCGGTCGCCTCGCGAACGCATGCCAACGTGCTGCCGAACGCGCGATCGCGACCGAAACGATGTGTCAGCGAGATGACGGGGAAGGACGCGGAGACGCCGGGTGTCATAGCGCCGACGATGGCCACGACCGGCACCTGGCTCGCCTGCGCGAGGGCGGCCACGCCGCCCACCACCTTCCCGGCGAAGGAGGTGGCGTCGAGCCGCCCTTCCCCCGTGATCACGAGCTCGGCGGTGCGCATGGCAGTGTCCAGACCGGATAGCTGCGCGACGTGGTCGAATCCTGGCACCAGCGTTGCGCCGAGACAGGCGAAGGCCCCGGCCATCCCGCCCGCCGCGCCGGATCCCGTCACTTCCTGGGGGTCGACCCCGTGGTCGTGGATCATCCGACGGCGCTCGCGACGCAACCGCTCGGTCAGCCGACCGATCATCGCCGCATCCGCCCCCTTCTGCGGGCCGAAGACCACGGCAGCATCCAGGAAGCGAGCGTCGACATCGACGCAGACGGTGAGTGCGCGACCGAGACCGGGATCCTGCCGCACCGCCGGCAGCAGCACATCCAGGGCGCCACGTCCGCCGTCGGTGCACGCGGAGCCGCCGAGACCGATCACGATGTGGTCGGCGCCGGCCTCGCGCGCCGCGCGCACCAGCTCTCCGGTCCCCCGGGAGTTGGCGTTCCACGGATCGTTGCCGGCGTCGCCCCCGGCGAGCAGCAGTCCCGAGGCCCGCGCGCTCTCGATCACCGCGAGCCCACCCTGGTCCGCGAACCAACCTGCTTCGACCGGCTCGCCGAGCGGACCCGTCACGCTCGTCCGACGATTGGGGCCGCCGACGACGTCGAGCAACCCCTCCCCGCCGTCACTGGTGGGGAAGAGCCGGGTCTCGATGCCGTGACGATCGGCGACCTCCGCGATTGCAGTCGACAGCTCCTCCTGGGTAGCGGTGCCGCGGAACTTGTCGATCGCCACCACCCAGGTCATCGTGTCTCGACTCGCAGCGGCACCCGGAACTCCCGCACGGTGGGGTGGTTGACCCGGAAGGCTGGCTGCCCCGCGAGTGCATGGACGAGTTCGACCGCGCCCTCGCGCCCGGCGGCGTCACGCGCCTCGACCGTCTGACCGGCCATGTGCGAGTAGACGGTGATGCCTTCGATGCCGCGCAACACGCTGTCCGCGGGCAACGGCTCGATCTCACAGACGTCGAGTGCCGCACCGGCGATATCTCCGGAGCCGACCGCCGCCGCGAGGGCGTCCTCGTCGATGATCGCCCCGCGCGCGGTGTTGACGACGATCGCCGTCGGCTTCATCAGCGCCAACGCCCGCGCATCGATCAGATGCCGGGTGGCCGGTGTCAGGGCCGTGTGGACGGAGACGATGTCGGCGCACGCGAGCAGTGGGTCCAGGTCTGTGAACTCGACCTCCGGCGCCTCGGCCCGGATCTGTGGACCCACGCCGCTGTGGCACACCACCGTCATGCCGAAGGCCCGTGCCAGCGGCACCACGGCGCGGGCCGCGGCGCCGAATCCGATCAGCCCCAGGGTGGCGCCACGCAACTCGTGGCCGTCCGTCCGAGGCCACTCGCCCCGGTCGACTCCCGCGGCCAGCTGGGTGAGGTGCCGCGATGCCGACAGCATCAGCCCGATCGTGAACTCGGCGACCGCGTTGGCATTGATCCCGGGCAGATTGCTCACCAGGATGCCCAGCGCGGAGGCCGCCTCGACATCCACCGAGTCGTACCCCACCCCGGTGCGGACGATCGCCTTGAGCGACGACGAGGACGCGAGGACATCGGCGGTCAGCCGCTCATTGGCGACCAGCGCGCCATCGACACCGTCGAGGATGCGGACCAGCTCGTCGGCGTCTCGCGGGCCCCGCAACGGCTCGTGGATCGTCTCATGGCCGTGCTCCCTGAGATACCGATCGACGGCATCGCCCGGACGGAGGTAGTCGGTGGTGATGAGGATGCGGGACATCGGGTGCTACTCGCTTTCGTCGAGAGGGTTCAGAGAGAGGGAGGGATGACGATGGCCAGCCAGGCCAGGACCGGTGCGACCACCGTGACCAGTCCGGTGTACGCCAGCATCCGGCGCTGGAAGACCTGCCGATCGGGCACCTTGGCCTGGGAGAGGACCACGGCGCCGTTGGTGGAGAACGGGCTCACATCGACGATCAGGGAGATCACGGCGATCGAGACCACCAGCCCCGCTCCGGCCACGCCTCCGTCGGCCACCAACGGAAAGGCCAGCGGCAGCGCGACCCCCACGGTCCCGATGGAGGACCCGAAGGCCGAGAGGATGCCCACGACGAACAGGATCATCAGCGCGGCGAGGAGCGGTGAGCCCAGGGCGGCGGCAGCATCGGCGACGGCCTGGATCGTGCCGTTCGCCGTGAGGACGGCCATCAGCGTGAGCATCCCGCCCACCAGCAGCACCACTCCCCAGCCGATCTCGTCATGTGCCGCGGTGTGGGCTCGGGGCGCCAGCAGAAGAAGGACCGTCGCGACGAGCAGAGCGGTCGCTCCCACGTTGATCTCGAGGAACGCGCCGACGACGAGCGCGACGATCCCCGCCAAGGTAGCGGCGCGGATCCAGGTGAGCCGGAGCCGCTCGCCGGTGAGGATCGAGAGGTCGCCATCGGTCGCCGCTTCCTCCGGGATCGGCTGCCTGAGGCCCCGGCCGAGCACCGCGTACAGCACCAGCGCGAACAGCAGATTGAGCACGAGCCCGGCGGCGAAGAGCTGGACCGAGCCGACGGCGATATCGGCTCCCCCGGCGATCTCCCGGGTGAAGTTCGCATAGACCGTCACCGGTGACAGCGAGGCCGCGAGCGCCCCGTGGCTGAGCATCATCGCCATCAGCAGCGGGCTGATCTGGAAGCGCCGTGCCATGGACATCGCCGCGGGCGCGATCACGCTCACTGCGAGCACGAAGCCGAAGGACATCAGGATGCCCGCGACCACGAAGATCAGCCACGGCACGGCCCACCGCCGCTCGCCGACGAGTCTCAAGGAGGCCTGGATGAACAAGTCCATCGTCCCGTTGACGTGGGCGATCCCGAACAGCAGCGTGATGCCGACGATCAGGATGAGGATGTCGCTCGGGAAGGCTCCGACGATCTCCTCCCCGGTGAGACCGGAGGCGAGGCCGAGAAGCAACGCTGCCGTGAGCGCGAGCACGCCCATGTTGATCGGCAGCACGGTCGCCGCCGCGAAGACCAGGATGAGGACCACGATCGAGATGAGCTCCAGCACTGCGTCGGGTCCTTCCGTCCGGTGCCGCCACCGTTGTGGCGGCAGTCACAGAAGGTATCGGCGCGACCGAGCACCTGTAACCCCCTTCTGGCGAAAGGTGATCTTTCAGTCGGCCATCCGCAACCGTCCGGGCAGGTGCTCGGCGAGGAAATCGATGGCCGCCGTCACCCGCGCGGGAACGTGATGGGTATCGGCGTGCAGGGCGTACACGTCCGCGCTGGGCGTGGCCACCTCGGTCAGGACCTGTACGAGCCGACCCTCCGCGATCAACGGACCCACGTGCCACCACGACCGCATGATGAGTCCGTGCCCGTCGAGTGCCCACGCGGTCACCGCATCGCCGTCATTGCTCGAGAGCGTTCCGTCGACGCGGACGCGGAACTCGTCGGAGCCGTCGCCGAATCGCCAGAGCGCGTAGTCGCTGTAGTTCTCGCGCAGCAGGATGCAGTTGTGCTCGGACAGCTCCTGAACCGTGGTGGGAGCGCCGAACCGGCTGACGTACTCCGGCGATGCGCAGACCACCCGGCGGTTGCGCGCGAGTCGGCGGATCCGCAGCGTGGAGTCGTGCGTCGAACCCACGTGGACGGCGACGTCGAACTCGCGTCGATGCGGGCTGACCGGCAGCGGGGTGGTCGTGAGCTGCACGTCGAGATCGGGATGCAGCGAGGCGAACTCGCCGAGCAGCGGAGCGACGTGCGTGCGTCCGAGGCCGAGCGTCGACTCCACCAGGAGTCTGCCCCGCAGCTCGGTCGATTGACCGGCCACCTCGTCTTCGAGCCGCTGGATGTCCGCGAGGATCGGATCGATCCCTTTCGCGAGCGCGGCTCCCTCGGAGGTGAGGACGAGCTTGCGCGTACCGCGATCGACCAGGCGGACCCCCAACCGTCGCTCCATCGCCGCGAGCCGCTTGCTGACGACCGGCAAGGAGCACCCCAGGTCCCGTGACGCCGCCGTCAGCGTCTCGCTCGTCGCGATGACCGCGAAGAACTCCAGCTCGTCGACCGAACCGGGCACGACGATCACCTCTCCCTGGTCTCGACTCCTGCGCCGAAGCTTTCTCGACGCGAAACTCTACCTTGCCTCAAGAGCTCTAGGACCGGGGTGAGCCCGTTCACTACGTTGAGAAGCCCGCCGGGACCTCCGGCGGACAACGACCATGTGAAGGTGGGCCGCTAGGTGTCACATAGTTACCGCATCGCCGTCATTCCGGGCGACGGCATCGGAGTCGAGGTCGTGCCGCAAGGACTTCGGGTGCTGCGACGGGCGGCGGAGCTCTTCGGCTTCGAGATCGACGCGGAGGAGTTCGACTTCGCCAGCGCCGCCTACTACCGCAGACACCAGACGATGCTGCCGCCGGACTGGCGGGAGACGCTCATGCAGTTCGAGACGATCTTCTTCGGTGCCGTCGGCTGGCCCGAGGTCGTACCCGACCACGTCTCCCTCTGGGGGAGCCTGCTGAAGTTCCGCCGTGAGTTCGACCAGTACGTCAACCTGCGGCCGGTGCGGCTCCTCCAGGGAGTGACCAGCCCCCTGCGCGACCGCTCGCCGGCGGATATCGATTTTTACGTCGTTCGCGAGAACACCGAAGGTGAGTACTCGAGCATCGGCGGGCGGATCTTCGAGGGGACCGAGCGCGAGACGGTGCTCCAGGAGACGGTCATGACACGCGTCGGAGTGGACCGGGTGCTGGCCTACGCCTTCGAGCTCGCCCGGCGCCGGCCCGCGAAGCACCTCACCTGGGCCACCAAGAGCAATGGCATCTCCATCTCGATGCCCTACTGGGACGAACGCGCCGAGGCCATGGCCGCCCGCTATCGCGATATCCGCTCCGACAAGTACCACATCGACATCCTCACCGCGAACTTCGTGCTCCACCCCGAACTGTTCGATGTCGTGGTCGCGAGCAACCTGTTCGGCGACATCCTCTCCGACCTCGGCCCGGCCTGCGCGGGAACGATCGGCATCGCGCCGAGTGCCAATATCAATCCCGAGGGCACCTTCCCGAGCCTCTTCGAGCCCGTCCACGGCTCCGCACCCGATATCGCCGGCCAGGGCATCGCGAACCCGATCGGACAGATCTGGAGCGCGGCCATGATGCTCGATCACCTCGGCGAACACGATGCCGGTGAGGCGATCGTGACGGCGATCGAGTCCGTATTGGCCGATGACACCGTTCCCAAGACTCCCGATCTGGGAGGGGACGCCACGACGGTCGAGCTCGGCGCGGCCATCGCCGATCGCCTCCGCGCGCCCGCCGCATCGCCCGATCTCGACGGAGGTGTCTGACGTGGACCTCGATCCGATCCGTCTCGAAGTGCAATGGGACCGCCTGTCCGCGGCGACCGACGAGGCCGCCTCGATCATGCTCCGCTCGGCGTTCTCCACGATCATCCGCGAGTCGAACGACTACACGGTCGTCATCATGGACCGACGAGGTCGGACCATGGCGGAGACGCGTGCCGGCATCCCGGCCTTCGCCGGTCTCATCGGGACGCTGACGGAACTGCTGTTGGAGACCATGCCTCCCGAGTCGTGGTCCGAAGGCGATCGCGTCATCACCAATGATCCGTGGATCGCGACCGGCCATCTCCCCGATGTCGCCATGATCGCGCCGCTGTTCCACGAGGGCGCGCTCGTCGGTTTCACCGGGACCGCCGCCCACCTCCCCGATATCGGCGGAGGCACCGGCCTCAGCACGGAACTCACGGCCGAGGGCGTGCTCATCCCTCCGATCCACCTCTACCGCGCGGGGGAACTCAATGCCGAGGTGAAGACCCTCCTGCTGGCGAATGTCCGGCTCCGCGACCAAGTCTGGGGCGACCTGCAGGCGCAGGCAGCCGCACACGAGGTCTGCCGCCGACGCGCCTCGGAGTTCCTGGAGGAGTTCGAGGAGACGAGCTTCGACGACTTCGCCGATGCGGTGCATCTGCTCACCGACCAGGCCATGCGATCGGCCATCGGGGACATCCCCGACGGCATCTACCGTTCTGAGCTCGATGCCGATGGCGTGCCCGGGCACCCGACCCATATCGCCTGCACCGTCACGATCGCGGGCGACGAGATCACCATCGACTACACGGGGACGTCGGCACAGGTCGACTTCCCCACCAACTGCACCATGAACTACACCCGCGCCTACTCGATGTACCCGCTCAAGCTGGTCCTCGATCCTGCCACCCGCACGAACCACGGCTCCTACCGCGCCATGACGGTGACCGCCCCGGAGGGCACCATCGTCAACCCCGCCTTCCCGGCCCCGGTCGTCGCCCGGCACCTGACCGGGCACCTTCTCTCGTCCGCCATCTACCGTGCTCTCGCGCCCGTCCTGCCCGAGCAGATCATCGCCGACAGTGGGGGCGCACCCGCCCTCCGCGTCCGCTTCAGCGGACGGGACGATGCCGGCGAGCCGTTCGCCCTCATGCTCTTCGCCAATGCCGGGATGGGCGCATCGTCTCACCGGGACGGGCTCGCGACCACCGCCTTCCCCACCAACTCCGGCAGCGGGAGCATCGAGGCGCTGGAGGCATCGTCTCCGTTGCGCGTCCTCCGCAAGGAACTGCGCCGGGACTCAGGGGGAGCCGGGACCTTCCGCGGAGGACTCGGCCAGGTCATCGAGGTGGAGAACACCACCTCCCGACCCGTCCAGATGGCGCTGCTGGGCGACCGCCAGGCCCATCCGGCTCGCGGGGTCCTCGGCGGGGGCGATGGCGCACCCGCGGCCGCCGTGCTCGGTTCCGGGGAGACGGTCCCGCTCAAGTCGGTGACCTCGTTGGCCCCCGGAGAGACGGTCGTCATCTCGTTCCCCGGAGGCGGCGGCTACGGCGATCCTGACCTGCGCGACCCCGATCTCGTGACCCTCGACGAGGCCATGGGCTATGTCAGCGCGGCCATCGACCGGACGGAGGCCCCGGCATGAGCACCGGAAACGTCCGCATCGGCGTCGACGTCGGCGGCACCTTCACCGATCTACTCCTCCACGATCCCTCTCGTGCGCTGACCTGGACCGGCAAACTGCCCACGACGCCGGAGGCGCCGCACGTCGCGATCACCGACGGCATCGCGCGTATCCTCCGTGAGACCGAGACCCGGCCCGGTGATGTCGCCGGTGTCGTCCACGGCACCACGCTGGTGACGAACACGGTGCTGGAACGGACCGGTGCACAGGTCGGCTTCCTGACGACCCGGGGTTTCCGCGACATCCCCGAGATGGGCCAGGAGATCCGTTTCGACACGACCGATCTCTTCGCGCGCCCGGCACCACCGCTGGTACAGCGCGACATGCGGCTCGAGATCGGCGGACGCCTCTCGGCCCAGGGACAGGAACTCGAACCGCTGGACGACGAGGAGGTGCTGACGCGGGTCGCCGTCCTCCGGGAACGGGGAGCCGAGGCCCTCGCCGTCTGCCTGCTCCACGCGCATGTCGATCCACTCCACGAGCTGCGGGTGCGCGACCTGGTCGCGAAGAAGTTTCCCGACCTGCCGGTGACACTGTCGGCCGAGGTCGCACCGGTCATGCGCGAATACGAACGCGGCAACACGGCCTGCATGAACGCCTATGTGCAGCCGCTGATGGCAGGCTATCTGGACCGGCTCCGCGTCGAGCTCGACGCCATGAGCATCGCGGCACCGCTGCGCATCATGCTCTCCGGTGGCGGCATCACGACACTCGACGAGGCCAAGGCACACCCCGTGCGGCTGCTCGAGTCCGGTCCCGCCGCCGGGGCGATCGCGGCCTCCGCCGTGGCCCGCTCCGTCGCTGCCGATCGCGTCATCTCGTTCGATATGGGCGGGACCACCGCCAAGATGGCGATCGTGCATCACGGCCGGCCGCGGGTCACCCACGACTTCGAGGCGGGGCGTGTCGACAAGTTCAAGCCGGGATCGGGTCTTCCGGTCAAGCTCACGGTGGTCGACATGATCGAGATCGGATCCGGCGGCGGTTCGATCGCCAGTCGGGATCGACTCGGCCTGCTGAAGGTCGGCCCACGCAGCGCGGGCTCGGTTCCCGGCCCGATCGCCTACGGCCGCGGCGGCACGTCCCCGACCGTCACCGATGCCGATGCCTGGCTCGGCTTCCTCGATGCCGACAACTTCCTCGGCGGCGAGATGCACCTGGATCTGCCGGCGGTGGAAGCGCGCCTGGAAGCCGGGTTGGCACAGGAGCTGGAGCTGAGCCCGCTGGAGACAGCAGTGGGCATCGAGAGGGTCGTCACCGAGAGCATGGCCGCCGCCACCCGAATGCACCTGGCCGAGAAGGGCCTCGACCCGTCCGACCACACCCTGCTCGCCTTCGGCGGCGCCGGACCGGTCCATGCCTATGCCCTCGCCAAGGCCTTGAAGCTGTCACGACTGATCGTGCCGCTGCGTGCGGGCGTCATGTCGGCCTACGGATTCCTCGTCGCGCCGCCCTTGGTCAACGAGGTGCGGAGCCACCAGTCGGAGGTCACCGAGCTCGATTGGGAGCACGTCCGCGCACTGTTCGATGACATGGAGCGACGGGCCCGGCATGTCCTTGGCGACGACGAGATCGACCTGGAGTTCACCGCCGACATGCGCTACGTCGGACAAGGCTTCGAGATCGAGGTGCCCCTCCCCGCGGGATGTCTCGACGGCGGTGGCACGCTACCGCTCCTCGCTGCCTTCGCGGAGGCGTACCGAGCGGTCTTCGGACGGGTCGTCGACGAAGGACGCATCGAGGTGGTCGCCTGGCGCCTCACGGCGACGAGCCCGAGTGCCGACTTCGGCCTCGGCATGGAGTCGACCGGAGGGAAGCCGTCACGCGGCACCCGGACGGTCCACCTTCCGGAGACGGGAACGGTCGAGGCCTCGGTCTACGACCGTTACGCGATGCGGCCCGGCGACGTGGTCGTGGGCCCGGCGGTGTTCGAGGAACGCGAGTCCTCGTGCGTGATCGGTCCCGATGCCACCGCCGTCGTCGACGAGGGGCTCAACCTGCTCGTCTCGATCGGCTGACCTCGTGGCCACGCAGCATCCGCGACTCGACCCCGTGGTCGGCCGGCTCCTGGGGACCCCGGATCCTCAGGCCGAGGCGCCATCGCTCGCGTCGCTGCGATCCCGCGGTACCCCGCCCTCCCCTCGGGATGACGCGTACGACACGATCGCGCGGCTGGAGGGGGGAGATCGACCGGTCCGCGTCTATCGCCGTCGACGTGATGACTGCATCATCGTCTGGTTCCACGGCGGCGGGTTCGTGAAGGGCGATCTCGACAGCCAGGACGGCCAGGCGCGGATGGTCGCCGATGTCACGTCCCGCACCGTCGTGTCGGTCGACTACCGGCTGGCCCCCGAGCACCCGTTCCCGGCGGCCTACGACGACGCGGTCGGCGCGATCCGGTGGGTGCAGGCCCAGGGCGCGGGGCTGCTCGGCCGGGCCGCGACGCCGCGCGTCGCCGTCGCCGGTCCGAGTGCCGGCGCGAACCTGGCCGTCAACGCTGCCCTCGCCCTCAGCGGCACCCCCTCCGCTCCTGTGGGCCTCCTGCTCGCCTACCCCGTGCTGGGCGGCCCGGCCGAGCTGCCCTCACGTCGCGAGTTCGCCCACGGGCCGGGGCTGACGACCGGGGCACTCGACTGGCTCCTCGAGCAGTACCTGACCGACCCAGCGGACCGGAGGGACGTGCGCTTCACACCCCTGCTGTCCGATCGGCTGTCGTCCCTGGCACCCGTGGTCCTGCTCGGTGCCGGCCTCGATCCGCTGCGAGACGATGCCCGGGTCTTCGCCGATGCGCTTCGCGCGTCCGGCGGCCGGGTCGTGCAGTTCGAGGAACCGACGCTCCCGCACGGCTTCTGGAAGTTCGCGCCCTCGGCTCCGGCCGCAGGACGAGCCGCCAGGGCGATGTGTCTGGCGTTCCGTGCCGTTCTCGATGATCCCGAGGGCTGACCCCGGCTATCCCGCCTCGCCCCTGGCGCTGCCTGCCCAATTTGCTATAGCATATGGCAATGCTCTCGCGCCGCGCTCGCTCACGACGGGGCCCCTCCACTTTCGCGAGCCTCCGGACGCCGAACTATCGCATCTACGCGGGAGGCGCCCTCGTCTCGAATATCGGCACCTGGTTGCAGCGCATCGCCCAAGACTGGCTGATCCTCGCGCTCACCGGAAGCGGCACGATGCTGGGCATCTGCACCGGCCTGCAGCTACTGCCCTCGCTGCTGCTGACACCGTGGGCCGGGGCGATCGCCGACCGGTGGCCGCGGCGACGGATCCTGCGCTACACCCAGATCGCCATGGCGCTGCCCTCACTGGTGCTCGGAACCATGGCCGTCACGGGACGGGCGGAAACGTGGCACGTACTGGTGCTGGTGGTGGTCTTCGGCACGGCGGCAGCGGTCGATGCCCCCGCACGGCAGTCCTTCGCGACGGAGCTCGTCGCCCCTCACCACATCGCGAACGCTGTCGCGCTGAACTCCGCCTCGATGCACTCCGCACGGCTGATCGGTCCGGCGATCGCCGGGCTGCTCATCGCCGCCCTCGGAGGCGGTATCCGAGCGACCGGATGGGTGATCGTGATCAACGCGGCGAGCTACGGCGCGATGCTCGCGGCGCTCTGGGCCATCGACCCGGCGCGGTTGCACCGGTCCGGCCCCCTGTCCCAAGGACAACGAGCCGGTGTCCGCGAAGGTCTCGACTATGTTCGGTCCCGCCCCGATCTGCTGTTCCTCCTCGGCTGCGCACTTGTCGTGGGTGTCGCCGGCCAGGCCTTCCAGACCCTGTCACCGCTCATGGTGACGGAGGTCTATCAGCTCGGTCCGAAGGAGTACGGCATGGCGGCGACCGCCGCCGCCATCGGCTCGCTGGCCGGAGCGCTGGCGGTGGCCCGTTTCGGCGGCCTACGGCTCGGAGGCGTGGCGGCGGCCGGTTTCGCCTTCGGGGTCCTGCAGATCATCGCCGCCCTCATGCCCGGATACCTGGCCTTCGTCCTCGTGCTGCCCTTTCTGGGGCTCTCCTCCTTGGCCATGATCACGGCGGCGAATGCGACGATCCAGACCACCTCCGAGCCGCGGATGCGCGGACGTGCCGTCGCCGCCTTCCTCATGGTGCTGATGGGCGGTGCGCCGATCGGCGCACCGGTGCTCGGCTGGCTGGCCGAAGAGACCGACCCGCGCATCGCCATGCTCGCGGGAGGCTCTCTCACCCTCGCGATCATGGCGCTGGCCACCGCCGGATACGCCCGCTCACGTGCTCAGCCCCCGGAGCGCTCACTCGATCTCCATCGCGATCCACCACCCCACCCACCCACCCGGAAGGACCCTCGATGAACCTCGCCGAACAGCTGGCCCGCTACACCTGCACCCTGGATGCCGATGCCTTGCCGCCGGAGGTCGTGCAGTGCGTGAAGGATCGCGTCGTCGACAGCCTCGCCTGTGCTCTCGGTGCCTACGGTGCATCACCGGTGGAGGCGGCGCTGCGTGTCGCCCAGGAGGTGCCGGCATCGGAAGCGAGCATCCTCGGAACCACATCGCGCACCACCTCCGACCTGGCGGCCTTCGTCAACGGCAGCCTCATCCGCTTCCTCGACTACAACGACGGGTACATGGCCAAGGAGCCGGGCCATCCCAGCGACAACATCACTGCCTGTCTCGCGGTGGCCGAAGCGGAAGGCGCCTCCGGGCGGGATCTCATCGCGGCGATCGTGGTGGCCTATGAGATCCAGATGCGCTGGCAGGAGGCCGTCGGGCTCAACCGCCGCGGCTGGGATCACGTCAACTTCGTGCTCATCAGCGTCGCCGCCGCCGCGTCGCGGCTGATGAACCTCAGCGAGGCACAGACGGCGCAGGCCATCAATCTGGCATTGAACGGCCATATCGCGATGCGTCAGGTCCGCTCGGGAGAACTCTCGGACTGGAAGGGGTGCTCGGCAGCGAACGCGGCACGCAATGCCGTCTTCGCCGCACGACTCGCTCGCGCCGGGATGACCGGTCCCTCGCCGATCTTCGAAGGCGACATGGGCTTCTTCCGGCAGGTGACGGGCGGCGAGGTCCGCGTCGAGGTCGATGGCTTCGCCCGACAGCCCGGTGACGACTTCCGCATCCTCGCATCGAAGATCAAGCCCTTCCCCACCAATGGTGAACTCCAGACGGCGGTGGCCGCCGCCATCCAGCTCAGGCCCCGGGTGCGCTCGCTCGAACAGATCGTCGCGATCGAAGTGGACACGACCGACATCGCACACCGGATCACCGCGAGCGACGAGGAGAAATGGAATCCGACCACCCGGGAGACGGCCGATCACAGCCTGCCGTACAACGTCGCCCGCGGCCTGCTCGACGGTGAGCTCACGCTCGCGTCCTTCGATGACGAACACATCGGCGACCCGCGGGCCAGAGCGCTCATGAGCTGTACGACGGTGCGCGAGGACCCGGCACTGACCGCGCTCTTCCCCGAACATCTGGCGAACCGGGTCACGCTGACCCTCGACGACGGAACGACACTGACCCAGGAGGTCATCTCACCGGAGTCGAACGCACCTCTGCGTGCCCTCGTGACCTCGGTCGAGGCCAAATTCACTCAGATGGCGGACGGCCGGCTGACCCCGGAGGCCCAGTCCCAGGTGCTGTCCTTCGTGGCCGGGCTGGAAGAACGCTCGGACTTCGCCCCGCTCTTCAGCGCGATGGTCCCCGGCCAATGCTGAGGTGACGACGGGGTCGGGCGAGAGACTCGCGCGAGAGCACTCGGCAAAGATCTACCAGCCCGAAGACGACTATTGAGCATTCGGCCGCCATTCTATTGAGCATTCGGCCACCATGTTCAGTCGAGGGATTCGGAGAGCTCGAGCCAGCGTTCCTCGAGCCGGGCGATCTCGTCCTCGACCGTGCGCAGCTCCTCGGTATGACGCTGCAGACCCTCGTAGTCGCTCTGGTCGTGCGCGGCCAGCCGGGCGTGGAGCGCGTCGACACTCGCCGAGAGCTTCTCCATCCGGCGCTCCACGGAGGCGATGTCCTTCTGCACCGACCGTCGTTCGGCACCGGACAGCCCCGACTGTTCGGACTGGGATACGCCGCGCGGTGCCCCCGACGCGGAGTCCCGCTCCTGTTCCTGTTTCTCGCGCAGGACCAGATACTCGTCTACTCCGCCAGGGAGATGGCGGAGCCGGCCGTCGAGGATCGCGTACTGCTGGTCGGTGACCCGCTCCAGCAGGTACCGATCGTGCGAGACCACCAGAAGCGTGCCCGGCCAGGTGTCGAGCAGATCCTCGATCGCCGTGAGCATGTCGGTGTCCATGTCATTGGTCGGCTCGTCGAGGATCAGGACATTGGGCTCGGCGAGCAGGATGAGCAGCAGCTGCAGACGCCTACGCTGCCCGCCGGAGAGATCCTTGATCGGGGTCGAGAGCTGCTGCGTGCGGAACCCCAGCCGTTCCAGCAGCTGCCCGGGTGTCAGCTCCTTGCCGCCGGCGACATAGGTGGCCCGCTGACGGCCAACAAGGTCGCTCACCCGCTCCTCGGCCACATCGTCCAGCTCGTGCAGGGACTGGCTCAGCACGGCCACCTCGACGGTCTTGCCACGCTTGACCCGGCCACGGCTGGCGGCCACACCGCCGGTGACGAGGCCGAGCAGGGTCGACTTGCCCGCTCCGTTGACGCCGAGGATGCCCGTACGCTCCCCCGGCCCGATCCGCCACTCGATATCGCGCAACACCGGACGCCCGTCGGGAAGGTCGACGTCGACATCGAGAAGGTCTACGACGTCCTTGCCCAGCCGCGCCGTGGCGAGCTGGGTCAGCTCCACCCCGTCGCGGACCGGGGGCTCCCGACCGATCAGCTCATTGGCCGCGTCGATCCGGAACTTCGGCTTGGACGTGCGCGCCGGCGCGCCACGACGCAGCCAGGCCAGCTCCTTGCGCATCAGGTTCTGCCGGCGGGCCTCGCTCGCGGCGGCCTGCCGGTCCCGCTCGACGCGTTGCAGCACGTACGCCGCGTACCCGCCCTCGAAGGCGTCGACGGTGCCGTCGTGGACCTCCCAGGTCGTCGTGCACACCTCGTCGAGGAACCAGCGGTCGTGCGTGATGACCGCCAATGCGCCGCTCCCCGCGGGCCACCGTTGCCGTAGATGACCAGCGAGCCACACCACGGCGTCGAGGTCGAGATGGTTGGTCGGCTCGTCCAGCACCAGCACGTCCCAGGACCGCGCCAGCACACTCGCCAAGGCGACCCGGCGACGTTGACCGCCGGAGAGCTCGCCGATCCGCGCCTCCCATGCGACATCGGGAGGCACGAGTCCCGACACGATGTCACGCGTCCGGGCGTCGCCGGCCCACTCGTGATCGAGGGCATCGCCGACGACCGCATCGCGCACCGTCGCCGCGGGGTCGAGGACATCGCTCTGGTCGACATATCCGACCGCGAGGTCCCGCCGCCAGGTCACGCGTCCGGAGTCCGGTTCCAGCTCGCGGGCAAGGACCCGCAGCAATGTCGACTTGCCGTCGCCGTTGCGGCCGACGACTCCGACGCGGTCGCCCTCCGCCAGGCCGAGGGTGACGTCGCGCAGCACCGGTCCTGCCGTCGGGAAGGCCACGTGGACCTTCTCGGCGACGATCAGCGGTGGCATCAGCGCACCACCTTCGCTCCCGGTCGGGGCCCCGCGGCCGTCAGCACGACATCGGCTACCTCGGCCCCGCGCAGAATCTCCGCGAGATCGTCGGCGGCGATCTCGTCGCGCACGAGGAACGCCAGCGTGGGCCCCGACCCGGACACCAGTCCGCCGACGGCTCCCGCTTCGAGGCCGAGGGCGAGCACACCCGCCAGCTCGGGGCGCAGTGCGAGTGCCGCATCGGCGAGATCATTGACCAGCGCCCCGCCCAGCACCTCCGGATCGCCGTCGCGGAGCGCCTCCAACACATGCTGTGTGGCCTCCCCGAAGGTCCCTGATCGTCCGCCGAGGCGATCGTGCTCCTCATAGACCTCGGGCGTGGACATGCCCTCGGCGAATGTGGCGAGAACCCAGTGGAAGTGTCCACGTGCGAGCACCGGGGCGATCTGTTCGCCACGACCCGTCCCGACTGCGGTCGACCCATGCAGCAGGAACGGCACATCGCTGCCGAGCTCCGCGGCGATCGGCTCCAGCTCGGCGCGACTCAGGCCCCCCTGCCAGGCCTCGTTGCACGCGACCAGCGTCGCCGCGGCATCGGCGGAACCGCCGGCCATGCCGCCGGCGACCGGAATCCCCTTATGGATCAGGAGATCGGCACCGAGCTCGGGTCGGCCGAGATGCGAACGCAGGCGGTCCGCCGCCCGGATGGCCAGATTGCTCTCATCGCGCGGGACATCGGTGCGCTCGCGCAGTGAATCGGCATCGAGCACACGCACCGCGAGCACCGCATCGTCATGGGGTGTCGCCGTGACCTCGTCGTACAGCGACACGGCGTGGTAGACGGTCGAGAGGGCATGGAAGCCGTCGGGACGGCCCGCACCGACCTCGAGCACGAGGTTGATCTTGGCCGGAGCGCGAACGGTGACGGGGAGCACTGCACCAACCTACGGCACCCCACGATTTCCGCGAGACGTGGTGAGCGGCTCAACGCCCCGCGCTACGCGCCTCACTGCGCACCGTGAGCGCCACGCCGATCCAGGTCGCTCCCAGCAGCACCGCGTAGATCCCGGTCATGAGGACCAGCGTGCCCGCCCCGGCGACCGGGTCGAGCGTGAACAGCAGGCCGAGCAGCACGCTGAGCACGCCCGAGACGAGGGTCCACCCCCACGCCCGACCACCCTCACGACGTCCCTCGATCGCACCGAAGATCGCGAAGAAGCCGGTGACGAGCGCCCACGCCGCGATCACGAGCACCATCGCCAGCAACGTCGTCTCGGGGTAGCGCAGGGCGATGACGCCGATGACGATGCCGAGGAGGCCGTTGAAGACCACCCACCCCCAGGACGTCCCCCGGGTCGCGATACCGCCGACCACGGCGACGATGCCGTCGACGACGCTGAACACGCCGAAGATGATGAGCAGTGCCGCGAGCGTGCTGACCGGCGCCACGACGGCCACGACGCCGAAGATCAGCGCGAGGATGCCGCGGGCCAGCATGAGCCACCAGATCGTCGTCGCGAGCGAGCGGACGGGCGAGGAATCGGCGACGTGGGACATGACGGCCTCCCGGCGATCGGACGGAAACTACGTGTCGCTACTACACGGAGCGTACGCCGTCTCAGGCCGTGAATGCGGCAAGCCGCGCGAAATCCTCGACCGTCAGCTGCTCGCCGCGGGTCCGCGGGTCGATCCCCGCCGCCCGCAGCGCCTGCTCAGCCTGCTCGCCCCCGCCGAAGTGGGACGAGAGCGCCGCCCGCAGGGTCTTGCGTCGCTGCGCGAAGGCGGCGTCGACCAGAGCGAAGGTCCGCCGACGATCGGCCTCGGGCGGTGTCCGGCGCGTCACTCGGACGAGGGCCGAGTCGACATTCGGCACGGGCCAGAAGATCGTCCGCCCCACCGTTCCGGCGAGTTGCACATCGCCGTACCACCGCGCCTTGACGCTCGGCACGCCGTAGGTGCGCGAGCCGGGCCCCGCGGCCAGACGATGGGCGACCTCGGCCTGGACCATGACGAGCACCTCGCGCAGCGAGGAGAAGGTCTCCAGGAAGTGCAGGAGGACCGGCACCGACACGTTGTACGGGAGATTGGCGACGAGTGCCGTGGGCGCGGGTCCCGGCACGGTGTCGATGCGCAGGGCATCGGCGTGGACGATCTCCAGCCGATCCGACCGCTCGGGAGCGAACTCGCGCGCCGTCTGCGCCAACCGGCCGGCCAGGACGTCATCGACCTCGACGGCCGTGACGTGATCGGCCACCTCCAGCAGACCCAGGGTGAGCGAGCCGAGGCCGGGACCGATCTCGACGACGGAGTCGTCTCGATCGATCCCGGCCTCACGCACGATCCGGCGGACCGTGTTGGCATCGGTGACGAAATTCTGTCCCCGCTGCTTGGTGGGTCGCAATCCGACCTCGGCGGCGATCCGCCGGATGTCCGAGGCGCCCAGCAGGCGCACCGGGCTGGTCAGCGCAGACCCAGCTTGGCCGAGCAGGCGGGCCACTGGCCCCAGCCCGACTGCTGCTGCAGGATCGTCGCGCGGTGGATCTGCTCCTCGCGGCTGTTCTCGTGCGGCAGACCCGATCCACCGACCGCCCGCCACGTCTGCGCGCTGAACTGCACGCCGCCGTAGTAGCCATTGCCGGTGTTGGCGGCCCAGTTGCCACCGGACTCGCACTGTGCGAGCTGGTCGAACACGCTGTCGCCGGGCACGGCGGGGGCGTCCGAGCCGGCGGGCTCGGGCTCCTTGGTGCCGTGCTTCTCGACCCGCGACACGGGTTCACGGGTCGTGCTGCGCGAGACGACCTCACGCTCGCGGACCTCGCCATCGGCGAGGACGAGGTTGACCTCCTCGGAGGCCTCGCCGGCCTCGCCCTCGGTCACGACCTCCTTCTCGCCCTTCTCGAGCTCGCCGTCCTCGGTGACCTCGGTCTCGAAGTCGATCGGGACGGACTCGGTGCGCGTGACCTTCTCGATGCGCACGACCTTCAGCGCGGTGTCCGCGGCGACGAAGCTGTCGACACCGGGATCGACCTCGTCGTCCTCGTCCAGCTTCACGCCGGCCTCGTCGAGTACATCGCCCACGGTCGGCTTGTTGGTCTCGACCTCGGTGTCCTCGCCATCGGCGGTCACCGTGAGGGTCTTGGGATTGCTGACGACGATCTCCTCGCCGAAGCGATTGACATTCTCATCGACATCCGAGGACAGGTAGGCACCCTTCTCGGGCGTCACCTCCAGGTCGTCGAGGAGGTCGCCGACGGTCGTGGCGTAGCTGACCTCATCGGTCGACTCGCCGTCGACCACGACGGTGACCGGCTTGGCGTAACGCACGGTGACCGTCGCGTTGTTCTCCACCGTCTCGTCCAGCTCATGGGAGAGCTTGTCCTCCTGGCGGGGCTCGACGCCCTTGCTCGCCAGAAGCTCGTCGACCGTCTCCGCGGACGTACGGGTCTCGGTGACGACGCCGTCGACATCGAGCGTGACGCGCTTGTCGAAGTCAGCCGCGGCGACGAGTCCTGCCGTCGCCATCAGGACGACCAGGACGGCCGCGACCATCTTCAGCACGTTCTTCGGATGAATCTCTGGGACCGAAAACTGCACGAATCAAACCTCAACACATTCCGTTGACAACCTGTCCACCTTGAACGAGGCTGCCACGGCCCGTCAAGTCCGTTGACCACCATGCGAAGCCCACGGGCCGCCGAAGGCACGGCTCGTGTTCTCGTCGATCTGCCGGCACAGCGACACCAGATCGAGGTCCAGGACGTCGGCGATGCGCCGCACGGTATGGGGCACGAGGAAGGAGGCATTGGGACGTCCGCGATAGGGCTCCGGGGTCAGGAACGGCGCATCGGTCTCGACCAGGACGCGATCGAGCGGAGTCACCCGGAGCGCCTCGCGCAGGTACTCGGCGTTCTTGAAGGTGACGGTACCGGCGAAGGACAGGAAGGCCCCGCGTTCCAGGCATTCCAGGGCGAACTCCGGCCCCCCGGAGAAGCAGTGCATGACCACGCGATCCGGGATCCCGGTGTCGTCGAGGACCGCCAGCACATCGTCATGGGCGTCTCGATCGTGGATCACGAGGGTGCGGTCGTGACGCGTGGCGATGGCGATGTGCTCGCGGAAGGACCGCTGCTGACGCGGGCGTCCCTCCGGCCCGGTCCGGAAGTAGTCGAGCCCCGTCTCCCCCACAGCGCGCACCGCCGGGTCGGCGGCCAGCTCGTCGATGCGCGAGAGTGCGCCATCTAACACCGAGTCGTCCATCCGGGCGGCGTCATTGGGGTGCATCGCGACCGCGGCGACCACCGCGTCGTGCTCGCGGGCGGCCTCCACGGCCCACTCGCTGCTCTCCAGATCGCATCCCACCTGGACGATGCGGGTGACCCCGACGGCGGCGGCGCGATCGAGGGCCTCCTCGACCGGGATCAGCAGACCGCCCTTGATCCGGTGATCGAGGTGGCAGTGGTTGTCGACGACCGGCGCCGGCAACGGTGCCGGCGCCTCCGGCCACCCTTCGGTGACCGTCATCGGACAGCACCCGCGAGATGATCTGCCGCACACGTGGTCTCGATACGGCTCGCGCGCGGAGCGCACTCACCTACTCGACCACCGAGAACCCCCGTCGACCCCTCGGTGGTCGAGTGCGACCGCCCTTCGATACACCGCCTCGTTCCTCGGCGGCACTCAGGAACCGAGATCCCGGTTCCTGAGTAGCGGTGAGGAACGAGCCGCGTATCGAAGGGCGTGGCTACTCGACCACCGAGGGGTGAACCGAGGCTCATGCGTGGTCCAGTTCGAGGCGGGGGAAGAGCGAGGGCACCTTGGTGATGGTGGTGCCTGCCGGGAGCTGTCCCCACCGGCCGGCATCCGCGAGGGGCTGGTCGGCGAGCGCGCCGAGCGACTCCTCCGCGCCGAGCGACTCCCAGAGCGCCGCGCACGCCTTGGGCAGCACGGGGTTGAGCACGACCGCGAGCACGCGCAGGCCCTCCGCTGCGGTGTTGAGGATGGTCGCCAGGCGCTCGCTCTGCTCGTCGTCCTTGGCGACCTTCCACGGAGCCTGCTCGGTGAGATAGCCGTTCAGGGACTCGACGATCCGCCACACCTCGTTCATCGCGTCCTGAGGAGCGACACGGTCGATGGCTGCATCCGCCGCACCGACGGCGGCGCCGATATCGTCGATCAGCGCCTTCTCCGGCTGGCTGAACGGGCCGGCCTCGGGCAACTGCCCGCCGTGGTACTTGCCGATCATCGCGGCGACGCGGGACGCGAGATTGCCGAAGCCGTTGGCGAGCTCGGCGTGGTAGCGGGCGCCGATGTCCTCCCAGGAGATCGACCCGTCGCTGCCGAAGGTCAGGGCGCGGCTGAAGTAGTAGCGGTAGGCGTCGGAACCGAAGGTCTCGACGATCTCATTGGGGTGGATGCCGTTGGCCTTGCTCTTGGACATCTTCTGACCGCCCACGAGCAGCCAGCCGTGCGCGAAGACACGGTGCGGCACCGGCTGACCGGCGGCCATCAGCATCGCCGGCCAGATCACGGCGTGGAAACGCGCGATGTCCTTGCCGACGATGTGGATGTCGGCCGGCCACAGCTCCTCGAAGCGCTCCGGATCGACGCCGTAGCCCGCGGCCGTGACGTAGTTGAGCAGCGCCTCGATCCACACGTACAGGACGTGCGAGGAGTCCCACGGGACGGGGATGCCCCAGTCGAAGGTGGACCGCGAGATCGACAGATCCTTCAGGCCGCGCTTGACGAATGAGACGATCTCGTTGCGCGCCGACTCGGGCTGGATGAACTCCGGGTGCTGCTCGTAGAGCTCCAGCAGGCGGTCGGCGTAGTCGCTGAGCCGGAAGAAGTAGTTCTCCTCGGTCATGTACTCGACGCGGCTGCCGTCGAGTACGGAGATCTTGAAGCCTTCGTCCTCGCCCTCACCGTCGCGGACATCGTCATCGCCGACGAACTCCTCGCTGCTGACGCTGTACCAGCCCGAGAAGCCACCCTTGTAGACCGCGCCGCGGTCGTAGAGGTCCTGCCAGAAGGCCTGCGCGCCCTTCTCGTGACGCTCCTCGGTGGTGCGGATGAAGTCGTCATTGGCGATGTCGATGGTGCGCAGCATCGGCTTCCACTCGTCCTCGACGAGGCGGTCGACCCATTCCTGCGGCGAGACGCCGTTGGCATCGGCCTTGCGCAGCACCTTCTGGCCGTGCTCGTCGACGCCGGTGAGGTACCAGACCTTCTCGCCGCGCTGGCGGTGCCAGCGCGACAGGATGTCGCCCATGACCGTCGTGTACCCGTGCCCGATATGCGGTGCGTCGTTGACGTAGTAGATGGGCGTGGTGACATAGAAGGTCCGGTCGGTGGCCATACGTCCCAGTCTAGTGAGGCCCGCCCTGGACCGAGATGTGCTCCCACTTCGTCAACGCGGCGTCCTTTCGATCGACGAATACCCAGCACATCTCGGTCCGACGTGGGGCTCGCCATACCCGATCGGCTCGATTCCCTGACATTCGTCATGGACCATGGATCAGTTGGCCCTTTCGAGGGCGGAGCACGACGATGAAGGCTGAGCATGCAGATCGAGACCCACGATGTCACGGTGGACGGGCCACACACGGTCTTGTTGCGTCCCACGACCCTGACCGCGAGGAGCCGAGAGGTCACCCTCGTCGAGGGTCCTCCCGGCACGGGTCACACCGCGCTGTCCCTGGTGCTGGGCGGCCGGCTGCGTCCCGATGGCGGGACCGTCCTGCTGGACGGCAGCCCCGACGGTCAGGGCCTGCGCGAGCGCGTCGCGCTCGTCGATGTGCCCGATGTGTCGGAGCCCGATGACGTGGTCAAGCTGTCGACCGTCGTCGGCGAGGAGCTCGCGATGGCTCGCCGCACGGCCAGCCCCGCGGCAGTACGCGCCTGGCTCGAGCATCACGACGCCCTCGACTGGCATGGCACGCGCGTCGAGGACGTGCCGGGTCCCGTGCGCGTGCACCTGCTGAGCGAACTCGCCGCGCTCCGGCCCGGCGTGGAGGCACTGGTGATCTGCGCACCGGACCGTTACGGCGCCCTCGGCGACGAAGCCTATGACGTGGCGGACCGGATCGCCCGCCGCGACCTCGTGGTCGTCCTCCAGCTCATGACGGCCAGCGCCCGCACGCTCGGGCTCCCGGCGACCCGACTCGGCAATGCCGCCGACGGCACCTCTGAGGAGATCGCATGACCTCGCTCCGCATGGCCATCAGCGAGTTCCGCCGGCTGACCGCCGGGAGGATGCCGGCACTCGCCATCCTCGCCATCACCCTCATCCCCACGCTGTACGCCTCGCTGTACCTGTGGGCCAATCACGATCCCTACGCGAAGCTGAGCAGCGTGCAGGCCGCCCTCGTGGTCGACGACGTCCCCGCGCAGTCCGATCAGAGCGGGGAGATCCACGCCGGTCGCGATGTGGCGCACGACCTGCGCGAGGACGGATCCTTCGACTGGCAGGAGGTGAGCGACGCGGAGGCCCGCCAGGGCGTCCAGGACGGCACCTATCTGTTCGCGCTCACCATCCCGCGCGAGTTCTCCTCGGCGCTGGCGTCGACGGCGGACTTCGAACCGAAGAAGGCCGAGCTGACACTCACCACGAATGAGGCCAACAACTATCTCTCGACGACGATCGCCGATCAGGTGCTCTCGAAGGTCAGCGGCTCGATCGCGCAGAACGTGAGCGAGCAGGCCGCCAGCGCCTTCCTGCTCGGCTTCTCCACCCTGCACGATCAGCTGCTTCAGGCCGGTGACGGAGCCCAGCAGTTGGCCGATGGTCTCGTCGACGCCGAGAGCGGCGCGGGACAGCTGCGCGACGGCGCCGGTGAGCTGGTCTCGGGCCAGCAGCAGCTGCTCGGCGGTCAGCAGCAGCTCGCCTCGGGGATCGACCAGGCGGCCGGCGGAGCCGACCAGTTGGCCGCCGGTGCGGCCACGCTGGCGCCGGGGGCGCGGCAGGTCGCCGACGGCAATGCTCAGATCGCGCAGATCGGCGACGAGATCGCGAACGCCTCCCAGACGGCGAACGGCGACCTCGACACGATCCGCGCCGACATCGTCCAGCAGCTCGACGCGGCGGGTATCTCCGATCCGCAGCGTCAGCAGATCCTCGACACCCTCGACGGCTTCCGTCAGCCCCTCGACGATCTCAACGATCGCGTCCAATCGACCTCAGGACAGCTCGACCAGCTCGCTTCCGGTTCACAACAGGTGGCCGACGGGGCTCAGCGGCTAGCGGACGGGTCAGCCACCCTCACCGACGGGCTAGGAACCGCGCGGTCCGGATCGCAGCAGCTGGTCAGCGGTCAGCAGGAGGCGTTGTCCGGTGCGCAGCAGTTGCAGAGCGGCGCGGGCGAGCTGGCCGACGGGATCGGCACGGCACAGACGGGTGCCCAGGAGCTGGCCGATGGCCTCGCGGACGGCGTCTCCTCGATCCCCGCGCTGGACGAGCAACGACGCGATGAGACCGCGCAGACGATCGCCTCCCCCATTGCCACCGAGGACGTGTCCCAGGCCTCGGCCGATTCGTACGGCGCCGGGCTCGCGCCGTTCTTCCTGTCGATCGGTGCCTGGGTGGGCGCCTATGTGATGTTCCTGCTGGTGCGTCCGCTCTCGAACCGGGCGATCGCGGCCCGGCAGTCGCCCTTGCGCACAGCCCTGGGTGGCTGGCTGACACCGGCGGTGATCGCGGTCGTCCAGTCCGTCGTGATGCTCTTCGTGGTGCGCTTCGCCGTCGAGATCGACTGGGTACGCGCCGGCTATGTGTCGTTGCTGCTCGCGCTGGTCTCGGTGACCTTCGTGGCGATCGTGCACACCCTCAACGCCTGGCTCGGCACCGTGGGCCAGCTGCTCGGCCTGGTGCTGCTGGTCTTGCAGCTGGCCAGCGCGGGCGGGACCTTCCCCTGGCAGACGCTGCCCGGGCCCTTGCAGGTCGTCCACCACGTGCTGCCGATGACCTATGCCGTGGACGGGTTGCGGCACCTCATGTACGGCGCATCGCTGGAGAGTCTGCCGCGCACGGTGGCGGTCCTGGTGGCCTATATCGTCGGCGCCCTCGCTCTGACCTGCGCCGCCGCCTATCGACGCCGCATCTGGACCGTCTCCCAGATCAAACCCGAGATCGCCCTCTAGCGGACCTTCCCGGGGCGGTGACTTACGCACTTCTCGCCCGACGGGGCGGTGGCCTACGCACCTCTCGGATCGTTCGAGAGGTGCGTAAGTCACCGCTCCGGAGCGTGATGGTGGGGTCAGCGGTGGGCGGCGGCGTAGACGGTCTTCTTGCGGACGCCGGTCTGGTCCGCGACCTGCGCGATAGCGTCCTTGCGGCTCAATCCGGTCGACTCCGCCTCGGCGACCAGACCGGCAAGCGCCTCGTCATCGAGATCGGCTGCCGGCGCCGCTGGCGCCCCGGCGACCACGAGCGTGACCTCACCGCGGATGCCGTGCTCCTGCCCGGCCGCCCACTCGGCGAGCTCGCCGAGTGGGCGGCGCACGACCTCCTCATAGGTCTTGGTCAGTTCGCGGCACAGCGCCGCAGGGCGGTCGGCGCCGAAGGCCTCGGCCATCGCCTCCAGGCTCGCGACCGTCCGGTGCGGCGACTCGAAGAACACCATCGTGCGGCGGTCGGCGGCGAGCTCGGCCAGGAAGCGCGCCCGCTCCCCCTGCTTGCGCGGCAGGAACCCCTCGAAGCTGAAGCGATCGACCGGCAGTCCCGACAGCGCGAGCGCCGTGAGGACCGCGGAGGGACCGGGGATCGCGGTGACCGGCAGGTCCTCGGCCACCGCTGCCGCGACGAGCCGGTACCCCGGATCGGAGACGCTCGGCATCCCGGCATCGGTGACCAGCACGATGGTGCGGCCCGCTCTCAGCTCCTCGATGAGCTCGGCAGTGCGCCGCTCCTCATTGCCCTCGAAGTACGACACCACCCGTCCGGGAACGTCGATACCGAGATCGGCCGCGAGACGACGCAGCCGCCGGGTGTCCTCCGCCGCGACGACATCGGCCTGTGCGAGAGCGGGTCCGAGGCGACGCGAGGCATCGTCGGCTCGTCCGATGGGGGTGCCGGCCAGGATCAACACGTTCCTCATCCTCGCAGGCCTGCGAAGTCCTCGCCCCGGGGCCCGTCGTCGTCCACGAGTGGTGCAATCGTGACCGCGAGTGGGGCAAACTCGCCCTCGAAAAGCCGTTTCGCGGGCGAGATGGCACCACTCGGCGGACCTCGAGGCGCGCGACGTGGCGTCTCTCGGCCCGGCCACTAGGGTGGAGCGCGTGCTGGAGCGAGTGACGTGGCGCGCGTGGTCGTGGATCGTGCCGAGCGCCCTCGCCGTCCTCGCCTTCGCACTCCGCGTGGTGCGACTCGACCGTCCCGATGTCCTCGCCTTCGACGAGACCTACTACGCCAAGGACGCGTGGTCGCTGCTCCAGTTCGGCTACGTCCGCGACTACGTCGACGATGCGAATGACCGCATCGAGGCGGGGAATCTGAACGCCCTCTTCAGTCCGGACCCGGCGTGGATCGTGCACCCGGACGGCGGCAAGTGGTTCATCGCTCTCGGGGAGTCGATCTTCGGCATGACCCCGTTCGGCTGGCGGATCAGTGCCGTGATCGCCGGTGCGCTGACCGTGATGGTGCTCGCGCGTCTGCTGATCTCCCTCACCGACTCGCTGTGGGTAGGGGCGCTCGGTGGTCTGCTGTTGACCCTCGACGGCGTCCACTTCGTGATGTCCAGGCTCGCTCTCCTCGACATCTTCCTGACCTTCTGGCTGGTATGCGCCGTGGCCTGTCTGGTCACCGATCGACGACGACTCGACCGCACGCTCGACCGAGGTGAGCGTCCTCGCCCATGGCGCCGGTGGCAGCTCGCCGCGGGCGCGTGCTTCGGTCTGGCGATCGCCACCAAGTGGAGCGGTCTGTACGTGCTCGCGGCCTTCGGTCTCACCGTGGTCGTCTGGGAGGTCGCCGCGCGACGTCGGAGCGCACGCGAACATGGTCGCGCACCGAAGGCGATGGTGCCGTCGCTGTTCGCCGTCGGCCTCCCGGCCTTCTGCCGTCTGGTCCTGGTGGCGGCAGCGGTCTATCTGCTGAGCTGGGCCGGCTGGTTCTGGCACCGAGGAGCCTATGAGGACCGCTTCGGTCACGGCTATGGGGATTACGCCCCGTGGCCGAGCGTCGAGCATCCGATGGGCGGCCCTCTCGGCGCTGTGCTCGACCCACTGCGCTCGTGGTGGAGCTTCCACGTCATGACGTGGGAGTTCCACACCGGCGACTATCTCACCGGCAAGACCCACCCCTACGCCTCCCATCCGATCGGCTGGCTGGTGCAGTGGCGGCCCGTCGCCGTCGACACGACCACCGATGTGCCCGCCGCGCAGTGCGGGGCGCCCGCCGACTCGAGCTGCATCAGCGAGGTCCTCATCCTCGGCAATCCGATCATCTGGTGGATCGGGATCGTGGCGCTCATCGCCGTGCTGGTCATGTGGCTGCGCGGACGGCACTGGCGGCTGAGCCTGCCCCTCGTCGGAGTCGCGGCGACGTGGCTTCCCTGGTTCGCCAGCGCGGACCGGCCGATCTTCTCGTTCTACTCGGTCGCGATCGTGCCCTTCCTCATCATCGCCATCTGCCTGGCCGTCCACGGCGTGCATCGCCGGGCGGCGGCTCGCGGCATGCTGCGACTGTTCTGGGTGGCGCTCGGCGTCTTCGTCGCCGCCGTCGCCGCGGCCTTCGTGTTCTTCTATCCGATCTGGACCGATGTGCTGCTCCCCTACGACACGTGGCATCAGCGGATGTGGCTCTCCCGCTGGATCTGAGACGATCTCGTCACGACCGACATCACCCGGTAGAGCACCGAGGAGTTGGTGATGACGAACGAGAGCACGGACGAGGTGTTGCTGCACCGCGCCTGCCGGGACGACGAGAGGGCCTTCGGGGTGCTCTTCGACCGTCACGTCGACGCGGTCTACTGGCAGGCGTTCGGAGTCCTGCGCCATCGCGACGAGGCCCAGGACGTCGCCCAGGAGACCTTCGTGACGGCCTGGCGACGCCGCCACGACATCACGATCGTCGATGAATCGGTGCTTCCGTGGCTGCTCGTCACCGCTCGGTTCACCGCGCAGAACGCCCGGCGCAAGATCGCCCGCGTGCATCCGGGCGAGCTCCCCGAGCTCGCCGACGACGCTCGCTCCGCCGACGAGCTGGTCGCCGACGCCGACATCCGTTCGGCGATCGCGGACGCCGTCGGTCGCCTCACTCCGGTGGATCAACAGCTCTTCGCCCTCTGCGTAGAGGACGACTACAGCTATGCCGATGCCGCTGCCGCGCTGGGCGTCTCCCACGGCGTGGTCCGCAACCGCCTGTCTCGACTGCGCAGCCGCCTGCGCGTCGACCTTCATTCCGTCCGGGAGGACTCATGACCTCACTCGATGACATCCTGACGCCTGAACGCCGCGAGGAGATGCGGTCGCAGGTGCTCACCGAGGTGCGGGGCGATATCGCGAAGCGCGCTCGGCCATCGCGAGGACGGATGGTGGTGGGAGCGCTCGCCACGGCGGCCGCGTTGGCAGTGGTGGCCGGGGTGGGCGTGCAGGCACTCTCCGTGTTCACACCGTCGTCGTCGGACTCGTCGGACTCGTCGGTGAGCTCGTTGCCCGCCGACTCGCCGGGACAGGCCGAGAGCGCACCCGGCGCCGAGCAGGAGGACGCCCCGCAGTCCCTCGACCAGGCGGATCGTGTGGTGGTGACCACCGGCTCTGCCCGGGTGGAGGTCGACGACGTCCCGAGCGCGGTGGACGCGATCGTGGCCTTCGCCACCGCCGAGGGGGGCCGCATCGATGCGCAAGAACAGCAGTCGGACGGCCGCGCCAGGCTGACGGTGCGCGTGGCCCCGGACGCCGTCCCTCGGCTCACCTCACGACTCGATGAGCTCGGCGCCGTCGAGGACGTGAGCATCTCGCGCTCGGACGAGACCGCTACGGCCGTCGACCTGGCCGCGCGAATCCGTTCGCTGGAGGTCTCCACCGCACGGTTGGAGGCGATCATGGCCGAGGCCGACTCGAGCCAGGATCTGCTGGCGACCGAGCAGACCCTCGCGGAGCGGCAGAGCGAGCTCGAGAGCTTACAAGCTCAGCAGGCGGCCCTGGAGGGACGCTCGGAGCTCGCCAGCATCGAGGTCGTCCTCAGCGCCCGTCCCGGGCCGCAGGCGGTGGACCCCGGCGGCTTCATCGGTGGCCTGCAGGGCAGCTGGAACGCCCTGAACCGTACGGCCGAGGCCGGATTGACCGTGGCAGGTGCGCTGGTGCCGTGGTCGCCCTTCCTCCTGGCCGCGGTGGGTCTCTGGTGGTGGCGCCGGCGGCGCATTGCCTGAGACTTCATCGAAACTATGCGTCTCTATGCGGCGCCTTCGTCGCGGATGAACTCCAGCCCGCGGCGGTAGGAGGTGACCTCGAACTCCGGGAAGGCCGCGGTGAACTTCGAGGAATCGAAGCGGTTGTCGTGGGCGTAGCGCGGGAGCAGTTCCTTGAGCTCTCGTACTTGGGAGGAGAAGAGACCGGCTGCGCTGAGCGCCCACCGCGGGACGACGGTGTACCCATGCTCCTGACCGAACACGTCGGCCGCCAGCTCGACGAACTCGCGATAGGTCGGCCGCTCGTCGCAGCACGGCAGATGCCAAGTCTGCCCGAAGGCCTCGGGTGTATTGCCGAGGAGGGCCAGCGCGCGGCTCGCATCGGGAGTCCAGATGAGCGTGCGCAGTCGGTCGTCGCGGACCGGCACGCGGGCCTTCCTGCCGGACTTCAGGTTGTCGATCACGAGGGTGTTGGTGATGCTCTGGGTCTTGCCCGGGCCGTAGAACTCCGGCGCCCGGCCGATGAGCACCGGGATCTCTCCCCGTTCGATCTCCGCGAGCACCATCGAGGCCATCTCAGCGCGGACCTTGCCCTTGCGCCCGAGGGGCGCGAAGGGAGTGTCCTCGGTCTGGACTCGGTCATCCTGCGGATACATGTAGGTGTTGTCGAAGTAGGCGAACCTCGCGCCGGCCGCCCGGGCCGCGTCGAGTGCATTGCCGAGCATCGTCGGGAACTGCTTCTCCCAGAGCTCGGTATCGGCCGGCAGGCCCGCGGTGAAGTAGACGATCTCACTGCCGTCGACCGCAGCCGCCGTCTGCCCGGCGTCGAGCAGATCGGCCGATGCCAGAGCATCGGTCTCGTTGACCTTGCGGGGATGGCGGCTCACGAGCCGGAGGTCGGGTGCGTACTCGCGGTTCAGCTCACGGGCGAGCTCGACCGCGATCTGACCATTGGCTCCCAGGATCGTCTGCATGCGGGCCTCACGTTCTCGACGGCGGTTCCGTCAACGATGCCAGCATGACAAAGGGCCTGGCCGACCGGCCAGACCCTTGGTCAGACGTGGTGGAGCATAGGAGATTCGAACTCCTGACCTCTTCGATGCGAACGAAGCGCGCTACCAACTGCGCCAATGCCCCAGTGGCACTGAGCCTACCACTGGCTCAGTGACCGACGGCCCGGCGGGTCTCCGGGTGATCCTGCTCGTCGCGGCGGGTCGGGAACTCGACGTTCTCACCCTCCACGTGGCCGGAGGTCCAGGCGCCCGCCTGGGTGAAATCGATGGTGCGGACCGTGCGGCCGGCGCGCGGCTTGGTCACATAGGTGGGCACCGTCACCGGCAGCGGATCCCAGAGCATCTGGCCGTCGACGCCGACACTCGGCACCGCGATCTCCAGCTGCTCGTCGAGGGCATCCTCGGTGAGCGGGACGTCCTCCATGACGTGCTTGCGGTCAGGGTCGATGTCGTCGACGTTGACGATGATGGTCGCCTCGTCGTCGGCGCTGTACTCGGGTGCGGATGACGACGTCACCCGGGAGGTGAGCGATCCGACCTTGCCCTTGAGCGCCGCGAAGCGACTCGCTCGCGGTTCACGCTCCTCGGGCGTCTCGTCGGCGACCGGCCGCTCCTCGCGGACGCGGGGAGCCCGGGGCTGGGAGATGCCGCGCTCGGCGCGCACCATGACCCGGCACAGGATCAGCCACCCCACGATCAACGCCGCGGGCACGGCGATCGCCCACAGCGGCAGATAGCCGAAGCCGGCGACACCGCCGACGACGGCGAGCAGCGCCACGAGCGTCAGCAGCGTGTTGCGGCGACGGCGCGCGGCGATGCGAGCCGCCTCGCGCGTGACAGTGGGAGCGGGACGGTGCGGCGCGCCCGGCGACCGGTGATCGGCAGCGGGCTCGGCGGCGGGGGAAGAAGTGTCGGTCTGGTTCGACGTCACCACACGGCGCATGGGACCCTCCGTATCGAGTGCGGAGTTCTTATTGGCCTCGTCGTAGCGACGCAGGACCAGCGGCACGAAGTACGTCGCCCAGAGGGCGACGACGAACGCGACGATGAGTCCGGAGGAAGCCACGTTGAAACCGTAGGGCTTCAGCGCCCCGGATCGTGGGATCAGCCTGCGTGTGTCGCTGATGAGTTGTCACACGCGGCGATGATGCCAGCGGCGCAGGACCCCCTCCGGGACATCCTCGGAGGTGAGCTGGAAGAGCACGTGGTCCTGCCAGTCCCCCGCGATGTGCAGGTACCGCGGGGCGATGCCGATGCGCTGGAAGCCGAGCTTCTCGACGACACGCAGGCTGGCGGCGTTCTCGGGTCGTATCGCGATCTCGACACGATGCAGACCCGCCGGCCCGAGCAGATGGTCCGTCACCAGCGCCACGGCGGTCGGCGTGATGCCGCGACCGGCGTACGAGCGCGCCACCCAGTAGCCGATACTCGACGACTGCGCCGAGCCGCCGGTGATCGCGTTGACCGTCAGCTGGCCCACCATCTGCCCGTCCCAGGTGACCGCGAACGGCATGACCGAACCCTCGCGGGCACGGCGCCGCAATC
Organism: Aeromicrobium sp. YIM 150415; assembly: GCF_016918125.1. NCBI lineage: Bacteria > Bacillati > Actinomycetota > Actinomycetes > Propionibacteriales > Nocardioidaceae > Aeromicrobium > Aeromicrobium sp. YIM 150415. Next base: position 48,181 of record NZ_JAERWM010000002.1, read on the forward strand.
CGCTGATCATGGTCGTATAGGAGATCGGCGGCGGGCCCGCGCCGGGCGGGAGAGTCGCTTCCCAGGGCGCCAGCCATTCGAGATTGTCGGCCCGCAACCGCGACCAGGTGGTGGCATCGCGCCGGGCCAGCGGCCGGACCCCGATCTGGCCGTCGCGCAGCGTGACCGGCCAGCCGCGGGCCATCAGAAGGAGCGGTCGAGGACGATGGTGCGCACGGTGTCACCGAGATTGAGCGCCGTCTCGTCCTCGCCCACGACGATGAGCGCGTTCGCCTGGGCCAGATGGCCGATCAGGTGAGCGCCACGGCCCTTGACCGGGGTGACCTTGGCACCACGGTGGGTGACCTCGAAGACACCCCGCACATACTCGCGCTGCCCCGGCTCCGAGGCGATGTCCTCGGCGAGGACGGCATGGACCTGGGGACGACGGTAAGGCGTGCGACCCATGAGCCGGCGCAGCGCCGGGAGCGCGAACACCTCGAAGGACACGAAGGCCGAGACCGGGTCACCGGGCAGCGCGATCAACGGGGTCTCCTCGTCGAGCACCCGGCCGAATCCCTGGTCGTGGCCCGGCTCGAGGGCGACATCGTGGAACTGGACGGTTCCGACATTGCCGAGCACCTGACGCACGACATCGCGTCGCGAATGCCCCAGGCCGCCGGTGGTGATGACCAGGTCGGCACGCACCAGCTGATCGGACAGCACCCGCTGGAACTGGCGCGGATCGTCGCCCACAGCGCCGACCCGGAAGGCGATCGCCCCGGCCGCGCGCACCGCGGCGGCGATCATCGAGGAGTTGCCGTCATAGACGGAGTCGTGGCCGAGGTGCTCGCCCGGCTCGCGCAGCTCGCGACCGGTGGAGATGATGACCACACGCGGGCGCGGGCGCGCCTTGATCCGTGAGCGTCCCACGGAGGCCAGGAGGCCGATCTCGCGTGGACCGAGCACCGACCCCTCGGGGAGGACCAGCGTGCCGGCCTGGACGTCCTCGCCCTGGCGCCGGACGTTCTGGCCGGGGGTGGCCGGGCGGGTGAAGCCGACCCGCGCATGGTCCCCCCGCACATGCTCGACCGGGACGACGGCATCCGCCCCATGCGGCAGCGGTGCCCCCGTCATGATCGTGACGCAGGTGCCCGAGCTGATGGCGAAGGGCTTGCCCGATCCCGAGACGATCTCGCCGACGACCGGAAGCTCGACCGGACCGGTCGTGCTGGCCCCCGTGAGATCCTGCGCGGCGACGGCGTAGCCGTCGATATCGGCGGAGTCGTGCCGCGGTAGGTCCAGGTCGCTCACGATCTCCTCGTGCAGCGACAGCCCCAGCGACTCGACTACGGGCTGATCGTAGGCGCCGAGCGGACCGATCCCGCGCAGGATCGTCTCGAGGTGGTCCTCCACCGTGAGGCGTCCTGGGGCGATGCTGTGCGGTCGCGGTCTGGGCGGCAGCCCAGAACCACCAGACGCCGCGGTGGGTGCTCCGCTGGTCGACTCTCCCGCTGTCATGTGTGTCAGCCTAACCCGCGCGCAGGACGGTTCCGGCGGCGACGTTCCGGGACTCGCCCTGCGGCGCCGTGACCGTGACGTCGCCGATGACCGTCGCCGCGCCCTCGAAGCTGACATCACCCTCCACGCGCAGACGCGTCGCCCGCACGAGGGAGAGCGGCTCGGGCACGCGCCGCTCGAAGTCCGCGATTCTCGTGAAGTAGTCGCGATCGAGGGACACGAGCGGTGCCGCCGAGCCGGCACGCAGCCGCCCGTCCGCGCCCAGCTCGTAGACATCGGACCGCAGGAGGGCGAGGTCATTGGTGGTCTTGACCGGCAGGAACCGTGAGCGCGGCACCTCGATGGCCGTCGCACCGTCGAAGACCTCGACCGCGGCTCCCATCGCCGACTCGATCTGCACGACCTTGGGCGAGGAGGGGTCCGTGGGATCGACCGTCTTCTCATTGCGGATGAGGGGCAGCCCGATCACTCCGCGCCGCTCGTTCAGGACCTCGCGCAGCCGCACCAGGTCGAACCACAGGTTGTTGGTGTGGAAGTACCGGTGTCGCTGCGGGTCGGTGGCGTACTGCTCGTCCTCGGCTGCGGTCTGTGCCGTCTCGCGCAGGACGAGCCGGCCGTCGCGCTTGCGGACCACCAGATGACCGCCCTTCACATCGGCGGGAGTACGTTCGCACACCTCTGCCGCGTAGGGGGCTCCTGACTGGGCGAACCAGGCCATCATCTGCGGATCGGGGGCGGCACCGAGATTGTCCGAGTTCGAGACCGAGACGTAGCGGAATCCCTCGCCGATCAACCGGTCGAGGACGCCCGAGGTCTGCAGCGCCGTGTAGAGGTCGCCGTGGCCGGGCGGACACCACTCGAGGGAGGGGTCGTCGGGCCAGTCGACCGGGGCCAGGGTGTCGGCACGGAGCTTGGGCTCGCGGTTCTGCAGGAAGTCCAGCGGCAGATCGCCGTACGCCAGGTCGGGATGGCGTACGAGGGCTGCCAGCGTGTCGTCGCGGGTGCGGAAGCTGTCCATGAACAGCAGCGGAAGACGGGCGCCGAGATTCTCGCGGACGTAGGTGACCTGTCGCGCGATGATATCGAGGAAGGTCGCGTCCTCACGGACTCGCAGCAGCGACTTGGCCCGGTCCATGCCCATCGACGTGCCGAGTCCGCCGTTGAGCTTGACGATCGCCGTCACCTGCGCGGCGGCACGGGCCTCCTCGGGGCTGAAGGCGAGGTCGGCGACGGCATCGATATCGCGCAAGGGATCGACATCGGACTCGCGGATCGCGCCGCTGGCTCCGCTCTCGAGCTGAGCGTAGAAGTCCGAGAACACGTCGATCGCCTGCTGGGGGACACCCGCGGTGTGCATCCGCTCCTGCGCTTCGTTGAGTCCACTCACTCGCCATAGGCTAGCGCCATGTCCGGTTCCGCACCCGCGAACAAGCCGATCCTGCGTCGCGAGCTCCTCGCACGCCGTCGCGCACGACCCGCCGCGGAGCGCCGCGCATCGGGTGAGACCCTCGCGCTCCACGCGCTGTCTCAGCTGGCATTGAGCCGCGGGCCACGGATCGCCTGCTATCTGGCGATGGCCGAGGAACCGGACACGCTGCCGCTCATCGAGGCACTGCGCGGCCGCGGAGTCGAGGTGATCGTGCCGGTCAGCGAACCGGCCACGCGGATGCTCGACTGGGTCCTGGTCGACGATGAGCCGACCACATTCGGCGCTCACGGAATCGCGGAGCCGGCCGGTGCCCGACTGGGCCCGGGGGCCCTGGCGACGTGTACCACTGCCTTCGTTCCGGCACTCGCGGTCGATCACGCCGGTCATCGCCTCGGCCGCGGTGCCGGCTACTACGATCGGGCGTTGGAGCACTACCCCGGGCTGACCTGCGCGATCGTCTTCGCCGATGAGCTCGTGCCAGCCCTCCCCCACGAACCGCACGACGTCACGGTGAACGTGGCGCTCACTCCCGCGGGCATCTTCCGCCCGGAGGCCTGACCCGCGGCACCGGGTGGCGGTAGCTGATCAACCCTACCCGCGCGGCAGCGGTAGACGGTCAACCTCATCGGAGCCCGAATACGTTGACGGACTACCGCCGGAGCGGGCGATACGTTGACCGTCTACCACTACCCGAGGCGAGACCCGGGACGAGCGGGGTCAGAAGGGTCGGGCGGCGAGGTGCGGCGCGCCCATCCACGTGTCCGAGACGATCTCGACCGGACGGCTGGAGTTGGGCGCGTGGATCATCCGTCCCCCGCCGAGCGAGATCGCCACGTGGTAGATGCCCGAACCGTTGGACCAGAACAGCAGGTCACCGCGCTGGCGCTGGGAGGGGTCGATCTTCCGGAAGGCGTTGTACTGGTCCCCTGCCACCCGAGGCGAGCCCTTTCCAGCGGCTTCGAGAGCCCGCATGACCAGGCCCGAGCAGTCGAAGGAGTTCGGGCCCGCGCCGCCCCACTGGTACGGCTTGCCCAACTGGGCCTGCGCATAGCCGATCATCGCCTCGACCCCAGTCGGGTTCGGCGCCGGCGGCGGAGGTGGCGGCTTGGGCGCCGGCGGATTCGGCTTCGGCGCCGGCGGAGGGGGAGGCGGCTGGGTGGGCCGCGGGGCCTCGGTCGTCGGCGCGGGCCGGTTCGGCGACGGCGAGGTGTTCTCACCGCCCGATCCTCCGGGCGCGCCCTCAGGGACCGAGGAAGGACCCGAGGAGTCGATGCGCTCGTCGATCCGGTCCTGTCGCGAGGTCACCTCGTCGACGCTGAGCTCCTGCAACCGAGCCAGCTCCGCCAGCAGCGTCTCGCGCTCGCCGGTCAACTCACCCTGACGCTGTTCCGCCTCGGCGATCGTGTCCTCGATGAACTGCACGGTCGACCGTTGCGCGGCGAGGGCGTCGTCGCGGCGCTGCTGTGCCCGCTCGGCCTCGTCGAGCACGGTGCGCACGACGGCCTGCTTGGCTTCCAACTGCGAGATCTGGGCGGCCACGGCGTCCTGTGTGCTGGCGAAGGCTCCCGCACGCTCGAGCAGCTCACGAGGCTCGCTCGAACCGACCATGGAGGAGATGGCCTGGATGCTGTCGTTGCCCTCCAGCTGGCGCAGCGTGAGGTCGGCGACGGATGTCCGCTCGGTCTCCAGCTCGGCCTCGGCCTCGGCGATCTGCCCATCCAGCTCGGCGATCTCGGAGTCGGCGCGCTCCGCGGCCACCACGGCGGCGTTGTACTGCTCAGAGGCCGCCGCGGCATTGGCATAGAGGCCATTGAGCGCCTGACGGGACTCGACCAGCTCGACCTGGATGGCGGCGACCCGGTCCTCGTCCGGGGCAGCCTGGACAGCCGACATCGAGGCCCCGACAAGGCCGACGACCGACACCACGAGCAGGGGGAAGCGGCGACTCATGGGTCACCACGCTAATCCCCCAGAGCCTCAGGGGGAACACCAGTCACATAATTTTCTTCCGTCACATGCGTGTCGGTGCTGGACTTCGGTTGAAAAAGGGCGATCATTCGCGTCCCACCATGGGAGACGTCTCAGCCGACACCCACCACGGGCAGCCGCAATGCCGCCGGCGCGGAGTCCGGCACGACCGGGTTCTTCGGCACGACCGGCTCCACCCGGCGGTAGCGGGCGCCGAGCGCCGGGCGGGGATCCGTCTCACCCTTGTTCGGCCAGAGGGCCATCGCCCGCTCGGCCTGAGCGGTGATCGTCAGGGACGGATTGACGCCGAGATTGGCACTCACCGCCGAGCCGTCCGCGACGTGAAGCCCGGGGTGGCCGAACACGCGCTGATACGGGTCGATGACGCCATTGGCCGCCGAGTCCCCGATCGCGCAGCCGCCCATGAAGTGCGCGGTCATCGGCACTCCGACCGGCTCTCCGACCGTGCCGCCGGCGATACCGCCCATGATGTCGGCCATCGTCGTCACCGCCTGATGTCCTTCGGGGATATAGGTCGGGTTCGGCAGCCCGTGCCCCTGGCGCGAGGTGAGCCGGCGACGACCGAACGGTCCCTTCTTGGTGTAAGTGGTGATCGAGTTGTCGTAGGCCTGCATGACCAGCGCGATCACGGTCCGCTCCGACCAATGGCGCCAGTCGAAGATCTTGTGCAGGTATGGCGCCATCTTGAGCATGTTGACCGCCCATTCGCGCAGCCGGTGTCGGCCGGTGTCGGCGGGTGCCAGGGCCGACTGCACGAGCATCATCGCGTTGGAGCCCTTGCCGTAGCGGACCGGCTCGATGTGCGTGTAGGGATCGGGATGGATTGAAGACGTGATGGCCACACCCTCGGAGTAATCGACCGAGTCGTCCGTGGCGATGGCGCCGAGCAATGCCTCGGAGTTGGTGCGGGTCAGCACCCCGAGGCGACGTGAGAGCCGCGGGAGATCGCCGTTATCGCGCAGCTTGTGCAGCAGCCGCTGAGTGCCCAGAGCGCTGGCGGCGAAGACCACCTGATCGGCCGTGAAGGTGGTGCCCTTGCCGAAGCGCTTGTCGGTCGGCTTGGTGCTGATCTCGTAACCGCCCCGGCGCCGGGGACGCACCCTCGTGACCGTGGTCAGGGCGAAGATGCTCGCTCCCGCCTGCTCGGCGAGATAGAGATAGTTCTTGACGAGGGTGTTCTTGGCATTGTGCCGGCAGCCGGTCATGCACTCGCCGCAGTTGAGGCAGGCGTTGCGTCGAGGCCCCGCCCCGCCGAAGTAGGGGTCGTCGAGCGGGGCGCCCGGCTCGGGGCCGAAGGTGACACCCACCGGCGCGTAGTGGAAGGTCCCCTCGACACCCATGCGACGGGCGGTCTCCTGCATGACCCGGTCGGCCGGCGTTTCCATCGCGTACTCGACGACGCCGAGCATCCGCTTGGCCTGGTCGTAGTACGGCGCGAGCTCGTCCTTCCAGTCCGTGATGTAACCCCAGGCCGGATCGCGGAAGAACGGTTCGAGTGGCTCGTACAGCGTGTTGGCGTACACGAGCGACCCTCCCCCGACGCCAGCGCCGGACAGGATGAGCGAGTCCTTCAGCAGGTCGACGCGCTGGATGCCATAGCAGCCGATCGCCGGTGCCCACAGGTAGTCGCGCAGGTGCCAGGAGGTGGTGGCGAACTCGTCGTCGCGGAAGCGTCGTCCGGCCTCGAGCACGGCGACGCGGTAGCCCTTCTCGGTCAGCCGCAGCGCCGAGACGCTCCCGCCGAAGCCCGATCCGATGACGATGACGTCGTAATGCTCGCTCATGCCTTCCCCGCCTTCTTGAGGAGCCGCAGACCCAGAGTCATGAGCTTGCTGAAGGCGCCGGACCCGATGAACGGCGGGCCTCCGACGGGCATCAGCCGCTGAGCACCGATCGCCTGGCTCTCGGTAAAGCGCAGGAGACCCTCGGCACCCTGACGGCGGCCGGTGCCCGACTCGCGCATGCCGCCCATCGGGGCGTCGATGCTGCCGAAGGTCGCGGCGAAGCCCTCGTTGACGTTGACGGTGCCGGCCTTGAGCCGCGCGGCGACGCGCCTGGCGGTCCGCGCCGGCCCCCAGACGCTCGCGTTGAGTCCGTAGACGCCAGAGTTCGCGAAGGCGACGGCCTCGTCGACGGTGTCATAGGAGTAGAGCGAGACGAGCGGGCCGAAGGTCTCCTCGGCGAAGCATTCGGCCGCCGGAGTGACGCCTTCGAGCACGGTCGGCTCGTAGAACCACGGCCCCAGCTCGGGGCGGGCGCGCCCGCCGACGAGCACGGTGGCGCCCTGCGCGATGGCGTCGTCGACGTGTTTCTCGATCGTCGCGAGCTGCGCCGGGGAGACCAGGGTGCCCATGTCGGCCTCCCAGTCCAGCGCGGTGCCGAAGCTCATCGACTGGACCCGGCGCACCAGTGCGTCACGGAAGGCGGCGTACTGGCGGCGGTGGATGTAGATCCTCTCGATGGAGACGCACAGCTGCCCAGCCGAGGAGAAGGCGGCGGTGACGGCACCGGCGGCCGCCTTCTCGACGTTCGCCCCCGGCAGCACGATCATCGGGTTCTTGCCGCCGAGTTCGAGCGAGCAGCCGATGAGTCGCTCGGCGCACTGGCCGGCCACACGCTTGCCCGTGGCCGTGGAGCCGGTGAAGCAGATGTAGTCGGCTCGCTCGATGATCGCGTGTCCCACGACCGAGCCCTGACCGCTCACCACCTGCCAGAGCTCGGGCGGGAATCCCGCCTCGCGCAGCAGCTCGACCCCCGCGAGAGCCGTGAGCGGGCTCTGGCTGTCGGGCTTGTGCACGACGGCGTTACCGGCCGCGACGGCCGCGAGGCCATCGGAGATCGCCATGGTCAGCGGATAGTTCCACGGGCTGATGACGCCGACGACGCCCTTCGGCTGCTGCACCTGGCGCACGGAGGTGAGACCCGGGTAGACGCCCGAGCGCCGGTGCGGGCCGACGATCTTGGCCAGCCGGCGGCCGTAGTAGCGCGCGGTGAGCGCGAGGTGCGCGATCTCGTCGAAGGCGTGGGCGCGCGACTTGCCGGACTCGAGCTGGATCAGGTCGAGCAGCTCCTCCTGACGGTCCAGGACGAGATCGTGCAAGCGCAGCAGCATCTGCTGGCGGGCCTGCGGCGACGTACGGGCCCACGTCCGCTGCGCGCGCCGCGCGGCCTCGAAAGCGGCGGCGACGTCATCGACGCTGGAGACGGGGACCGTCGCGATCTCGTCACCGGTCAGTGGCGAGACGGTGCGTCGCGTCTCGTCGATGGAGGTGCGGATGAGTGCGGTGAGCTGCCGGACTCGGTCGTCCGACACCGGGGATGTGACCTGGCTGACATCGAGCATGTCGATCAGGATACCGCGAGTATCTGAAATGTGACATGGGCGATGTCACATTCCTGGACGAATTCGTTTCACCGGCGGCGAGACGTGCGATGTGACGCGGGCTCGCGGGCGGTGAGCTATCCCGCACCCCTCCCCTAGGCGGTGAGCCATCACGCACTTTCGCCGCCGGAGTGCGTAACAGCTCACCGCCCGCCGGCGGCGAACACTCGTGGGCCGGGGAGAAGGCTCACGAGGCGATGCGTAGGGAGTCGTCCCGCACTGGACGAAGGAGGTGATTCCGCGGCTGCCCTGACTGCCACGGAATCGCATCCTTTGTTCGCGCTCGACGGAGGATGCGACTCTATGGTCGCCCCAGCAGCCACAGAATCACATCTCCCGTGCCCACGAGGCAGGCAGCACGAGGATCCCTGCGTGTACGGGGAGCACCGCGCACGGGAGCACACCCGGCACGAAGGCTCAGATGAGAGACCGGGCCAGGAACAAAGAGCCCGGGACGTCCTCATAGCCCGGGAGCGAGCCGGTCGGCTGGTAGCCGCGAGACCGGTACAGCGCCACGGCAGCTGTCTGTTGCTCGCCCGTGTGCAGAACCAGACGCCGAACTCCCCGCCGCCGGGCCTCGGTCTCCATCCGCTCGAGCAGCGAGGCACCCATGCCCTCACCACGCGCATCGGCGGCGACATACATGCGCTTGAGCTCGAGATCCTCACCCACTCGGCGCAGACTCGCCGTCGCCACCGGCGCCCCCTCACGGTCACCGAGCACCGTCAGCGCCATCTCACCCGGCCCGACGGGTGCCCCCGGAGGCGCCTCCTCCGCCGGACGGCCATACAGCAGATTCATCTCGACCGACATGAGCGACAGGAGAGCCACCACGTCGGGATCGTCATAGGGCACCTCGTGCCACCGCACCGGACCCGCGGTCACGGCTTGCGGCCGGTGCGACGGTTGACGATCACCCCGATCGCCACGCCCAACAGCGTCACAGCGGTCAACGTCAGCCACATCGGCGACCTCAGATCCATCCACAAGAACGTGATCTTGGTGTCGTGACGGTTCTGCACGATGAACACCACCGCGACGATCGCCAGGACGATCGCCTGCCACCGATGACGGAGAAAATCTTCCACGGCCGGCCCCTCTCGAACGCATCCGCGACGCGATGGCGCGCCGCTGACCGTCATCCTAGGACGACCTCGACCCGCTGGAACTCCTTCAGCTCCGTGTAGCCGGTCGTCGCCATCGCCCTGCGCAAGGCGCCGATGAGGTTCATCGTGCCGTCCGACACCGACGACGGACCGAACAGCACCTGCTCCAATGACCCGACCGTGCCGATATCGACACGCTCACCACGCGGCAGATCCGGGTGCCACGCCTCAGCACCCCAGTGGAAACCACGTCCCGGCGCCTCATCGGCCCGCGCGAAGGGCGAGCCGATCATGACCGCATCCGCACCACACGCGACCGCCTTCGCGATATCACCGCTGCGCCCGATCGAGCCGTCCGCGATGATGTGCACATAACGGCCCCCGGACTCGTCCAGGTAGTCGCGACGCGCAGCGGCGACATCGGCGACCGCCGACGCCATCGGCACCGCCACACCCAGCACCGAGCGAGTGGTGTGCGCCGCTCCCCCACCGAAACCGACCAGCACACCTGCCGCGCCGGTGCGCATGAGGTGCAGGCCCGCCTGGTAGGTAGCGCACCCGCCGACGATCACCGGAACGTCCAGCTCGTAGATGAAGTTCTTCAGATTCAACGGCTCGGTCTGGCCCGAGACGTGCTCCGCCGACACGGTCGTGCCGCGGATGACGAAGAGGTCCACACCCGCGCTGACGACGGTCTCGGCGAACTGCTTGGTGCGCTGAGGCGACAACGCCCCCGCGACCGTCACGCCCGCATCGCGGACCTGCTGCAGCCGCGCAGCGATCAGCTCAGCCTTGATCGGCTCACGGTAGATCTCCTGCAGCCGCTGGGTGGCGCTGGCCGGGTCGATCGTCGCGATCTCCTCCAGCAGCCGCTCGGGATTCTCATAGCGCGTCCACAGACCCTCCAGGTCGAGGACGCCGAGACCGCCCATGCGGCCGAGGGCGATCGCCGTGTCCGGGCTCATGACCGAGTCCATCGGAGCGGCCATCACCGGCAGGTCGAAGCGATAGGCATCGATCTGCCAATGCGTCGATACCTCCTCGGGATCACGCGTGCGCCGCGACGGGACTATCGCGATGTCGTCGAAGTGATATCCCTGCCGCCCGCGCTTGGCCATCCCGATATCGATGCTCATGTGGTTCAGCCTAGTGGTCCACGTAGTTCATCTGACAACCTCGTGCGCCCGGCGGCCATCGGGCCACCGGGCGCACGGGCACCGTCAGCGGATCATCCGGCCAGGCGGCTCTCCCGGTCGTAGTTCTGACCGAGGAAACGCGGCTGGCGCGCCCACCGGAAGGCGAACATCATGACCACGAGGGTCGCGACATACGGCAGCATCAGCACGAACTGGTGGGGAATGCCGACCCCGGCCACTTGGGCCCGCAATGCCAGCACTTCCATGCCGGCGAAGAAGGCCGCACCGGCGAGGATGTACTGAGGACGCCAACCGCCGAGGAAGGCGAGCGCGATGACGAGCCAGCCGCGACCGGCCACCATGCCCTCGGTGAACGTGCCGGTGTAGACCATCGGCAGGTAGGCCCCCGCCACGCCGACGAGCGCCGCGCCCAGCACCGAGGCGACGATCCGCGTGCGGGCGACGTTCACGCCCAGGCTGTCGGCCGACCGCGGATTCTCGCCGCAGGCGCGGAACCGCAAGCCCGCATTCGTCCGGTACATGAACCAGAACAGCAGCCCGGACAGCACGAAGGCCGTGTACACCAGCAGGTCGTGGTCGAAGAACATCTCCCCCAGGTACGGGATCTTCGACAGCAGCGGGATGGGATAGGACTCCAGCGTCGGGATCAGCGGCGGCTCCAGCGTGGTGCCGACGGCCACCCGGTACAGCAGGCTCGCCAACCCCAGCGCCGCGAAGTACAGCGCGAGGCCGACGATGAACTGGTCGAGTCGCCAGTTCGTCGTCATGACGCCGAGGATCAGGCCGAACAGGCCCGCCACGGCCGCCGCGACGAACACTCCCACCGCGTTGCTGCCTACCGAGTAGCTCACCAGGAAGCCCACGGCCGCGCCGAGGACCATGAGGCCCTCCTGGCTGACGTTGAAGACACCGGCCCGGCCGCTCAACACGGTCCCCTGCGCCGCCAGCACGAACGGCACCATCGCCGGAAGCACCAGCGCCACGAACTCCGCGATCTCGTTCATCGCACTCGCCTCTCGAAACGCCGACGCACCACGTCGGACAGCAACAGGAACAGCAGGATCAGGGCCTGCACGATCAGCACCAGCTCGACCGGCACCTGGGCGGTGCGCTGCATGGAGCTCGCACCGACCTCCAGCACCGCGATACCGAAGGCGACGACCGGGATCGCCGCCATCGAACCGCGGGCCATCAGCCCGACGATGATGCCCAGGATGAGGAAGTTCGACTGCATTCCCTCGAGCATCTTGCCGTGGACACCGGCCACCTCGATGGCACCGGCGAGACCGCCGATGCCGCCGCCGACGACGATGCCGAGGCCGGCGAGCCGCGACGTCCGCAGCCCGTGCACGAGCGAGGCGCGGGGATTGGCTCCCACCGCCCGCATCTCGAAGCCGGACGGCGTGCGACGCACCCACAGCCAGACCGCCACGCACACCACGAGCGTCAGGACCACACCCAGGTGGATCGGGGGCGGTCCCCCGATACCCGGCAGGCGAGCGCCGTCACCGACCGGCACGGTCGCGGGGTGACCCGCGCCGGCGTCCGGCCACACGTGGGAGGCGACATAGTCGATCAGCTGGAACGAGACGAAGTTCAACAGCACGGTGCTGAGGATCTCGTTGACCCCGAACTTCACCATCAGAACCGCCGCGATGCCGGCCCAGACCGCTCCGGCCAGGACACCGGCGATCAGGACCATCGGCAAGAGCAGGAGCAGCGGCAGATCCGACAACAGGATGCCCATCGCGACGCCGCCGGTCGCACCGACGAGCAACTGGCCCTCGGCACCGATGTTGAACTTGCCCGTCGCCAGCGGGATCGCGAAGGCATAGGCGCACAGGACGATCGGCACCCACTTGTGCAGCGTCTCCACCATGCCGAAGGAGGTCGAGAAGGACGTGGTGAGGATGGACTCGATCGCTCGCACCGGGTCGTAGCCGAGGGCGACGATGATGATCGCCCCCACCACGAACGCGGCCAGGACCGAGAAGACGTAGCTGCCGGCCATCCACAGCAGACCGTTCGCCTTCTTCTCCGCCGGCACGGGAGCCGGCGAGGGAGCCGGTTCGGTCGTCTGGACACTCATGCCGCCACCGCCTGGAAAACGAACCCGATAGGCCGATGCCGGCATGAGGAGGTGTTCATGGTTCGCTCGCTTCGCTCACTCATCGTTCCACTCCCACTCCGGCCATGCTCTGACCCACAGCCACCTGGTCGACGGCGCCCCGCGCCCACTCGCCGACGAATTCACCGTTGTAGATCGTCACGAGACGGTCCGACAGCGCGACCAGCTCGTCGAGATCCTCCGACAGCAACAACACCGAACAGCCGGCGGCGGTCGCCGCGTGGACCTGCTCGTAGACGAACTGCGTCGACCGCAGATCCAGCCCCCGGGTGGGGTTGTGCAGGATCAGCAGGCTCGGCTCGTGGGCGAACGCCCGCGCCAAGATGACGCGCTGGATATTGCCACCGGACAGGTCACCGGCCAGCGCATTCGGACCGTTGGCCCGGATCGAGTAGGTCGCGATGGCCTCGGCGGCCTTCTGCCGGGCTTCCTTCCAGTCGATCAGGCCGGCCCGCCGGATATCGGAGGACCGCTGTGAGCCCAGCACCAGGTTCTCGGCGACCGTCATCGTCGGCAGCACGCCGTCACCGTCGCGGTCCTCGGGAACATAGGCCACCTTGGCGGCCAGCCACTCGCGTGTCGGGCGACCGACGAGATCGGTGCCCCGGATCCACACGTGTCCCGTCTCCGGCTGGCGGACCCCGGCGATGGCCTCGGCGAACTCCACCTGACCGTTACCGGCGACGCCGGCGACACCGAGGATCTCGCCGCGGCCCATCGACAGCGACAGACCGCGCACCGCCTCCACGCCGTGATCGTTGCGGACCCGCAGTCCCTCGACCCGGACCGCCCCGCTGTCGACCGGATCAGGACGGAGCGGCTCCGCCGACTCGACCACCTCGGCGACGTCCTCGACATCCTCGACCACGCCGGTCGCGATGACCGCCGCCTCCGGGACACCGTCGTCGAGATCGCGGCCGACCATGATGCCCGCGAGCGCCTCGGCATCGGTCTCCTCCCGTCGCACGGTGGCGATCCGCTGACCATCGCGCATGACCGTCATCCGGTCGCACGCCGCCATCGTCTCGCGGATCTTGTGGGTGATGAGGATGACGCTGAGTCCCTCGTCGACCATGGTCCGCATCGAGCCGAACAGCTCGTCGACCTCACCGGGTGTGAGGTTGGTGGTCGGCTCGTCGAGGATGAGGGTGCCGACGCCGCGGTAGAGCGCCTTGAGGATCTCGACACGCTGGCGCACGCCGACCGGCAGGTCCTCCACGATCGCGTCGGGATCGACGTGCAGGCCGAAGCGGCTGCTCAACTCGGCCACCTGCTCCCGCGGATCGGACAGGTCCAGCCGCCACGCCGGCCCGGGCAGCTTGGTGCCCAGGACGATGTTCTCGGTGACGGTGTAGCTGTCGATCTGCAGGAAGCTCTGGTGCACCATGCCGACACCGGCGTCGATGGCGTCCTTCGGCGAGGCGATGGACACCTCCGTCCCGTCGATCGCGATGGTGCCGGCATCCGCGCGATAGAGGCCGTACAGCACGTTCATCAAGGTCGTCTTGCCCGCGCCGTTACCGCCGAGGAGGCCGTGGATCTCTCGGGGAGCGACCTCCAACTCGGCGTGATCGAGAGCGCGTACCGGCCCGAACTCCTTGACGATCCCGCGCATGGCGAGTCGTGGAGCGGACTGGCTCATTTGGGCTCCGTCTGGTCGAGCTCGACGGTGATCGATCCGTCCTTGATGCCCTCGACGGCCTCCTCGACGGCCGTGCGCACCTCGGCGGGAACCGCGTCGCTGACCTCGACGCTCGCACCCTTGCCGAAGCCCATCTGGTAGTAGCCGGACCGCTCGCCGGACTCGATCGACTCGAGGATCTCGCTCAGCGGCTGCTCGAAGTCGTAGAGGACGGTGGCCGCGTAGTGGTCCGGTCCGTTCTTGGACTTGTCGGTGTACTTGACCGTCAGCCAGGCTTCCCCGGCCGGCTTCTGCGTCACGGCCTTGAAGGCGCCGACGACGCCCAGGTTGAGCGAGGTGACGATGACATCGTTACCGCCGGACAGCAGCTGTGTGGTGAGCTGCTGCGCCTTGACCGTCTCGTTGAAGTCGCCTGACCACACCGGGTTCAGGGTGACGTCCTTGCCGCTGTCGGCGATGGCCTGCTCGACGGCGTGCACCTCCGAGTAGGAGAAGGGCAGCGAGAGGCCGCCGAGGTAGCCGACCTGGCCGCTCGAGGAGAGGTTCGCGGCGAGGGTCCCGATCGGGTAGAAGACGGTGTGGAAGTTGCGGTCGATGACCCAGACATTCTCGGGCTGGTTCTCGGGCTCGCCGTCGAACTCCGCGATGAACGTGACATCGGGGTTCTGCTCGGCGATCTTGGCGGTCGCGTCGTAGAACTGCGATCCGTGGGTCCACACGACGGAGAAGCCGTCGGCGACGTACTCGTTCAGGACACGCTCGATATCGGGGACGGGAACACTCTCGGAGTGCCCGGTGCGGGCACCGTCGGCCTCAGCCGCCTCCAGAGCCTTCAGCCCGAGGGCGTTGTAGTCGGCATCGGTCGTGGGGCCAGAGAAGATCCCGGCGACACTCACCTCGTCTCCGCCGCCGGACTCTCCCCCGCACGCTGCGACGAGAGTCATCGCTGCCGCCGCTGCCGTCACACTCACCACTCGGGTCCACCGGAACATGGACGCTCCTCTCGATCAGGGCCAGGTCGATATGACCTACGCCACAAGGTGTGATCATTGGAGCGCCTGGCGACCGAGGCGGTCATGGTGCGTTACTGCCAAAAACTCAGGAAACTTTCAGGCAGGTTTCGTATCCGGCGGGGAAGTTCGACTTTTTCCCTGGCATCGCGGGCCATGAAGGCGCCGCGACCGCCTTCCAAGCGGAGGATCCACGCCGCTTCATGACGTGATACCGAGCACGTCGATTTCACTGCCGTTTCGGTGATGTCGCCCAGGTAACGGGGTCCAGGCGAAGGCCTCCACCGCCTCCGGCGGCGAGCGCCTGAGTGGCGAGAGCTCAGAGAACGGTGTAGTTCGGAGCCTCGACGGTCATCTGGATGTCGTGCGGGTGCGATTCCTTCAGACCAGCCGCGGTGATCCGCACGAAGCGCCCCTTCTCCTGAAGCTCGGGGACCGTACGCGAGCCGACATAGAACATCGACTGATGCAGTCCGCCGACGAGCTGGTGGGCGACCGTCGAGAGCGGGCCCCGATAGGCGACCCGACCCTCGATGCCCTCGGGCACGATCTTGTCGTCGCTCGTGACATCGGCCTGGAAGTAACGGTCCTTGGAGTAGGACTTCTTGCCACGCGAGGCCATCGCACCGACCGAGCCCATTCCACGGTAGGCCTTGTACTGCTTGCCGTTGACGAAGATCAGCTCACCGGGGCTCTCCTCGCAGCCGGCGAGCAACGAGCCCACCATGACCGAGTCGGCACCGGCGACGAGTGCCTTGGCGATATCGCCGGAGTACTGGAGTCCACCGTCGGCGATGAGCGGGACGCCTGCCGGCTTGGTGGCCAGCGACGCCTCGTAGACGGCCGAGACCTGCGGGACGCCGACGCCGGCGACGACGCGAGTCGTGCAGATCGAACCGGGGCCGACTCCGACCTTGACGGCGTCGACGCCCGCGTCCACGAGCGCCTGAGCACCGGCACGCGTCGCGATATTGCCGCCGACGATCTGGACACCGTCGAAGGCGGGATCGGCCTTGAGCCGGCGCACCATGTCCAGCAGGGCGCTCGCATGGCCGTGAGCGGTATCGACGACGAGCAGGTCCACACCGGCCTCCATGAGACGCCCGGCACGGTCGTAGGAGTCGCCGAAGAAGCCGACCGCGGCACCGACCAGCAGACGCCCCTCGCTGTCCTTGGTGGCGAGCGGGAACTGCTCGGACTTGACGAAGTCCTTGACGGTGATGAGTCCGGCGAGGCGGCCGTCGGCGTCGACGATCGGAAGACGCTCGCGCTTGTGCGCGCGCAGCAGCTCAGCGGCGTCCTCACGGCTGATGCCGACCGGACCGGTGATGAGCGGCATCGGGGTCATGATCTCGCCGACCGTCCGCTGCGACCATTCCGCGACGGGCACGAAGCGCAGATCGCGGTTGGTGATGATGCCGAGCAGGGTGTTGTCGGCATCGACGACCGGGAGGCCCGAGACGCGGTACTGTCCGCAGATCTCGTCGAGTTCCTCGAGTGTGGCCTTCGGGTTGGTGGTGACCGGATTGGGGATCATGCCGGTCTGGGTGCGCTTGACGAGGTCGACCTGGTAGGCCTGATCCTCGATCGAGAGATTGCGGTGCAGGATGCCGATGCCGCCCTCGCGGGCCATGGCGATCGCCATCCGGGACTCGGTGACGGTGTCCATCGCGCTCGACAGCAGCGGGATGCGCAGGGTGATGTCGCGGGTCAGCCGCGCCGTGGTGTCGACATCGCTGGGGATGACATCGGTCTCCCCCGGCAACAGCAGCACATCGTCGTAGGTGAGCCCCAGGCTCGCGAACTTCTCCGGGATACCGACCTCGCTCATGCCGCCACCTCGCAGAAAAGAACAACGGTAACGAGGCACCGGCATGACACCCCGTCAATGATTCGCTCGCTGCGCTCGCTCATGGACCAAGTCTACGGCGGGCGACCACCGCGACACACCCGGCTGCCAGGGCTGTGAGGGCGAGCACAGCCCACGCCGTGGCGGGCCATCCGCCCGCGCTCCAGGCGAGGCCGAGCGCGGCACCGAGAATGCTCGATCCGGCGTAGTAACCCGAGACGTACAGGCCGCTGGCCGCCGGACCCAGGCCGTGCGCGACCACCGGCATCCAACCGCTCGCGACCGCGTGCGCCGCGAAGAATCCCGCCGTCAACACGACGAGTCCGACCACGATCAGCCACAGCCGGTCGGCGAGAGTCACCACGATGCCGGCGCCCATCAGCACGAGAGAGACGAGGATGCTGACCGGTCGGCCGAAACGGTCGGCAGCACGGCCCGCCACCACGGATGCCGCGGTTCCGGCGAGATAGGCCAGGAAGACCAGTCCGACGAGCCCCGGCGACAACGAGAAGGGCGGCTCCACGAGCCGGTACGTCAGGAAGTTGTAGAGACCCACGAATCCGCCCATGAGCAGGAAGGGGATCGCCGCGAGCGCCCACACCTCGACACGTAGCCAGGCCCGCGGATCGGGTCGCACACGGTCGGCCTGTTCCCGGCGCGGCACCTGATCGCTCGAGGGGAGCAGGATCATGAAGGCGATCGCCGCCGCGCCCGCGGCCGCGCCGAGGACCGCGTCGGCCACCCGCCAGCTCGCGAACTCCGACACCCCGGAGGTGACGAGACGTCCGAGCACGCCGCCGAGCGAGTTGCCCGCGACGTAGAGTCCCATCGCCTGCCCGAGGCCCGCCGGGTGCACCTCGGCACCGACATGGCCCATCGCCACCCCCACGACCCCGGCCAGTGCCAGTCCCAGGACCACCCGGGCCCCGAGCAGGAGCTCGAAGGTCGGCATCGCGGTGCTGGCCAGCTGGGCGGCCACCGCCACGACCAGACCGATACGCATCACGGCGACCCGCCCGATGCGCTGGCCCAGCCAGGTCGCGACGACGACGGTGACGGCGAGCCCGCCGGTGCCCGCCGAGACCGTGAGCGCGGCAGCGGTCGCCGAGACATCGAAGGTCCCGCCGATCTGGGGCAGCAGCGGCTGGGTGCTGTAGAGCATCCCGAAGCCGGCGATACCTGCCATGAGCATGGCCCAGTTGAGCCGCCGGTACCCCGCCGTTCCGGGCCGGTGACCTTCCTGTGCGCTCACCCGGCGACGCTACCTCGGCTCGCTGTACGGCCGCCCACGCACCCGCATCGATGGGCCGCCGACGGTTCCGGCACCCACTACCGTGGCGGGATGATCGATACCGGACACCGTGAAGAAGCGTTCGTGCAGGTTCCGCTGGTGCAGATCGACGCGTTCGCGGACGCCTTGTTCGAAGGCAATCCGGCAGCGGTGGTGCCTGTGCCGGCCTGGCCCGCGGATGAGCTCCTCCAGCGGGTCGCGGCCGAGAACAACCTGTCGGAGACGGCATTCCTCGTCGAGGATGTGCCATCGGCACCGCCGGTTCGGAATCCGGCGCGGCCCGCATATCACCTGCGATGGTTCACCCCGGCGATCGAAGTCGAGCTGTGCGGACACGCGACGATGGCGGCGGCATCGTATCTCTTCGACGATGTGCATCCGGAGGCCGAGACGGTGCAGTTCTTCACGCGCAGCGGATGGCTCACGGTGACCCGCTCGCCCGATGGCGTGCAGACGATGGACTTCCCCTCCGAGCATCCTCGGTCGACGGAGGTCGACCCCACCGTGGCGCGGGCGCTCGGAGTCCCGGTCGCCGAGGCGTTCCGCGCCACGGACCTCATCTACGTCGTGGACGATCCGCAGACGGTCGTCGACCTCACGCCGGATCTCGCCGTCCTGTCGGCCCTGCCGGTGCGTGGCATCGTCGTGACCGCACCGGGGACCGGCACCGGGTACGACTTCGTGTCGCGGTGGTTCGGTGCGCGGGCGGGGGTCCCCGAGGACCCTGTGACGGGATCGGCGCATTGCCAGCTCGCTCCCCTCTGGGCAGCGAGGCTGGACAGGACCGATCTCGTGGCCCGCCAGGTCTCGAAGCGCGGGGGTACCCTGCGGATACGACTCGACGGTGAGCGGGTGCTGCTGTCCGGACGGTGTGTCCGCTTCTTCGAGGGAATCGCGAGGCTGCCTCTCTAGGTCGTGCCCGGCCGTCAGAGCCGGATGGAAGGCATCGGTGGGATCGACGCGTCCTCGCCGAGCCGAGGCCGGATCGTGCACGACCTAGGCTCGTGGTGACGCGCGTCGCTCACGAGAGCTCGCGCCCCTGGCGAAGGAGACCCAGATGACCACGATCGGCACGACTCGACTCAGCGACGGCCTCACGGTGAGCAGGCTCGGTTTCGGAGGCATGGCCCTCAGCCACGTCTATGGTGGCATCGGCTCCGAGGAGGCCGAACGCGTCCTGCACGAGGTCATCGACCTGGGGGTCACCTTCCTCGACACCGCCGATGTCTACGGCGAGCCGCGCCCCGGCCAGCAGGGGCCGGCCGGCACCAACGAGGAGTTGTTCGGGCGGGTGCTGCGCACACGGCGCGACGAGGTGCAGCTCGCGACCAAGTTCGGGATCGTCGGCGCCATCGGCACGGGGGCGAACAAGACGACCCGGGGTGATCGCGAGTACGTGCACCAGGCCTGTGATGCGTCCTTGAGGCGTCTCGGCGTCGATGTCATCGACCTGTACTACATGCACCGTCGCGAGCTGGACCGGCCCATCGAGGAGACCGTCGGTGCGATGGCCGAGCTGGTCGAGGCCGGCAAGGTCCGTCACCTCGGGTTGTCGGAGGTGACGGCCGAGGAGCTCAGGGCCGCGCATGCGGTACATCCCATCGCCGCGGTCCAGAGCGAATGGAGCATCTGGTCGCGCGATGTCGAGGCCCACGTCGTCCCGGCGGCCCGGGAGCTCGGCACGGGCTTCGTCCCGTACTCCCCGCTGGGGCGCGGGTTCCTGACGGGCACCCTCACGCCGGACGCGATCGCCGGCAGCTCCCGCTCCGGACAGCCGCGCTTCGATGAGCACTTCGAGGCCAACCAGGCCGTCGTCGACGTGGTGCGAGAGGTGGCCGACCAGCTCGGTGCGACGCCGGCCCAGGTGGCGCTGGCCTGGCTGCTGGCACAGGGGGAACGGTTCGACCTGCCGGTCGTGCCGATCCCCGGCACTCGACGTGCCGAGCGCATGGAGGAGAACGCCGGCTGCCTGGACATCTCGCTCACCCAGGATCAGCTGAGTGCTCTCGACGCCGTCTCCGACACCGTGCTCGGCGGCCGCAATCTCACCTTCAACGGGCCGGAGTGGATCTCCAGCGGACGCGAGTGAGAGCGCCCGCCGCGGTCAGCGACGTGCGGCGTCGAGCATCTGGGCCGAGGACGCGAACTTGACGCGCGGGCGCCCCGCCGAGGCCCCACGGGCGCGTTCGGCACTCTCGATGGCGAACATCCGGCGACGGTTCACGAGCGACGGCACCCGCCTCCGCAGGAGCTTGCCGAATCCGCGTCGCGAACCGCCCGGCATCCGCAGAGCGCCGTCGGCCGCGTCCTGAAGCACAGTCGACACCGTCTCGTGGGCGCAGGTGCGATTGGTGCCGATACCGCCGGTGGCGCCACGCTTGATCCACCCCGTGACATAGGCGCCGGGGATCGGATCTCCGGTGGCCGGATCGATGACCCGGCCGTCGACATTGGGAACCGTCGCGGTGACGTCGTCGAAGGGGAGCCCCGCCACCGGCCGTCCGCGGTGCCCGGTAGACCGCACCACGGTGCCCGCGGGGACCTTGACGGCCTCGTCCGGCCGGCCGGTCGGGGCGATCTGCACGGCCTCGACCGCGTCGCCGCCCTCCACCGACACGATCTGCGCCCCGAAGGCGAAGACCAGTCGCTTGCCCTCCGGTGGCGCCACCGTCAGATCCACCTCCGCCCGCGGAAGAGCAGCGAGGAGCGCTGCCTTGGACCCCGGCTCCGCAACGTCGAGTGCGGCCTCCGTGGCCTCGTCACGGGCGACCACGACATCGATGCCCTCGGGCATCATCAGCAGCTCCGGGCGGGTGAAGGCCGCGACCTCCGGTCCCCGACGCCCGAGCAGGACGACCTCGCGGATCGCCGAGCGCTCGACCTCGTCGATCGCGTGATCGGCCATGTCGGTGCGCCGCAACGATGCCGGCTCGGAGAGCACGATCCGCGCGACGTCGAGGGCCACATTGCCGTTGCCGACGACGACCATGCGCTCCCCGCCCAGGCGGATCGACTCGGCGGGGACGTCGATGGCCGCGTTGTACCAACCGACGACATCCGGCGCGCCGAAGACGCCCGGGAGGTCCTCGCCGGGGACGCCGAGGGCACGATCCAGTCGCGCACCGACGCCGTAGATGACGGCGTCGTGGTACTGCAACAACTCCTCGTGGGTGACGTCCGCGCCGACCTCCACATTCATGTACATCGAGGTGCGCGGGTGCCGGTACGCCCAGTCGAAGAGATTCGCGAAGGCCTTCGTCTCGGCGTGATCCGGTGCGACTCCCCCGCGCACCAGTCCGCCGGGGACCGGCGACTTGTCGAGCATCGTCACGCGCGCGTCCGTCGACAGGAGCAGATGCCGGGCCGCGTAGGAGGCGGCGGGCCCGGTGCCGACGACCGCGACCCGCAGCGGGCGATCGACGACGGCGCCCATCTCCTCCCACGTGTGCGTCGCGGGCGCGACACGCGTGGGCCGTTCGGCGTAGAACTCGGCGTTCAGCTGCGCGAAGACCTCCTCGCCGCCGCGCAGGACGTCGACCGGCTTGATCGCCGACACCGGGCAGGCGTCGGCACAGGCACCGCAGTCGATGCAGACCTTGGGGTCCACATAGAGGATGTCGGTCGTGCCGAAGTCCGGCTCATCGGGTGTCGGATGGATGCAGTCCACCGGGCACACCGACACACAGGAGGCGTCGTTACAGCAGCTCTGGGTGATCGCGTAGGCCATGTGAGGGGACTTCCTGGCTCAGAGCATGTGGACGCTGCGGTACATCCGCATCGCCGCGGGGGTCAGCAGACCGGCCTCGGACAGGAAGTCCATGAGGTGCACGCAGCTCATCCGCATGAGGTTGTGATGATGGGTGTTGGCCTTGGCCTCGGCGATCGCCCGCTCGCGCGGCAGGCCGACATTGGCGTAGACGTCCTTGCTGACCATCTCGCGCACGATGAAGGTCGCCGCGGCGGCGATGACATAAGCGCTGACCCGGCGGCGGGTCGGCGAAACGCCCTTGAGGTAGTCCACGATCTCCATGCGCGCGAACTTCATATGACGCGCCTCCTCGACCACGTGGATCTTGCTCGTGGTGCGGACCTCGTCGAGCACATCCTCACCGCGCAGCCAGTCGCGCTGCATGACATCGAGGATCTCCTCGGCCACCAGGATGCAGCCGTACGAGATCTCGCCATTGGCGACGTTCTTGAGCAGTCGAGCGAGCTCGTGGACGTATCGCTGCGGACGATAGTCCGAGGCATCGAGCTTGGCGCAGGTCTTGGAGAACATCAATGAGTGGCGGCACTCGTCCGCGATCTCGGTGAGCGCCCAACGGAACTCCGAGCCACCGTAGGGGGCGGAGTACTGGCTGCGCAGGATGAGGTGCTGCAGGAGCGTCTCGAACCAGATGCCGGTGCTCATGATCGACGCGACCTCGTGGCGGGTCAGCGCGATGCGCTGCTCCTCGCTCATCTCACTCCACAGACGCGTGCCGTAGAGCGTGGACCACTCGGGGTTCAGCCCGTACTTGGTCGGGTCGAGCGGAGCGTCCCAGTCGATCTCGTCATCGGGCTGGTACGACAGCTGCTCGGACGACTCGAGCAGGCGCTCCAGCTCGGTGTCGTTGAGCGTGGCGCGGAAATTCTCCGGAGCGATGGTCATGGTGTGCCTCCCTCGCAGCAATATGACACCGACAATGTAACATGCAGTGTGGTGGGTGTCACGTGCCGCTCGTCACGGTCAGAGCATGTGGACGCTGCGGTACAGCCGCATCGCATAGGGGGTCAGCAAGCCCGCCTCGGACAAGAAGTCCATGAGGTGCACGCAGCTCATCCGCATGAGGTTCTGGTGGTGCATATTGGCCTTCGCCTCGGCCACGGCGCGCTTGCGATCCAGGCCGACATTCGCGTACACCTCGTCGCTGACCATCGACTCGACGACGAACTTCGCCCCGCCGGCGATGACCGCCGCGCTGGCCTTGCGACGCATCGGGCTCGCACCGGCCAGGTGCTCACGGATCTCGTGCCGCGCGAACTTCATGTGCCGCGCCTCCTCGACCACGTGGATCTTGCTCGTGGTGCGGACCTCGTCGAGCACATTGTCGCCGCGCATCCAGTCGCGCTGCATGACATCGAGGATCTCCTCGGCCACCAGGATCGCCCCATAGGCGACCTCGCCGCCGGCGACGGTCTTGAGTCCGCGCGCGAGCTCCTGCACGTAGCGCTTCGGCTTGTAGTGCGGGACACCCATCTTGGTGCAGGTCTTGGCGAACATGAGCGAGTGACGGCACTCATCGGCGATCTCAGTGAGCGCGAACTGGAACTCCGAGCCCGCGTAGACACCGCAGTACTGATCGCGCAGGATCATCTGCTGCAGGATCATCTCGAACCAGATGCCGGTGCTCATGATCGAGCCGACCTCGTGGCGGGTCAGCGCGATGCGCTGCTCCTCGCTCATCTCACTCCACAGACGCGTGCCGTAGAGCGTGGACCACTCGGGGTTCAGCCCGTACTTGGTCGGGTCGAGCGGGGCCTGCCAGTCGACCTCCTGGTCCGGGTCATAGGACAGCTTGGCCGAGGACTCGAGCAAGCGCTCGAGCGTGCCATCCGGGTCGATCTGCTGGCGGAAATCCACTGCCGTTGCGGTCATCGCGCATCATCCTCTCGATGTGACACTATCAATGTAACATCGAAAATGGCAGTCGTCATCCGCGAGTGCCGTCACCCCTCCGCGGGCGGGGCGGAAGCACGCGGCCGAGCACGCGACAGGTGGGCGGTGAGATAGGCACCCCTCAACGCCGAGGGCGGTGAGATAGACACCTCTCCGAGGCGGTGAGAGGTGCGTAACCCACCGCCCACCCGGGCGAGACGTGCGAAGCTCACCGCCCACCCGAGGGAGACGAAGGGCCGGAACGCGACAGGGCCCGGAGCCGAAGCTCCGGGCCCTGTACGTGCCAGTTGGCGACGATCAGTGGCTGTGTCCAGCGTGCTCGTCGTCCTCCTCGGCGGGCTTGTCGACGACCAGGGTCTCGGTCGTCAGCAGCATCGCGGTGATCGAGGCCGCGTTGGCGAGCGCCGAACGCGTGACCTTGACCGGGTCGAGGATGCCCTGCGCGAGCAGGTCACCGTATTCGCCCGAGGCCGCGTTGTAGCCGTCGCCGCTCTCGCGGACCTTGGAGACCACGACCTCGCCGGAGGCGCCGCCGTTGCGGGCGATCCACTCCAGCGGGGCGTCGGCGCCCTTGCGGACGATCCGCACACCCACGGCCTCGTCGCCACTGAGCCCGAGGCCGTCGTCGAGCACGCCCACAGCGTGGACGAGAGCCGAACCGCCGCCGGGGACGATGCCCTCCTCGATCGCGGCGCGCGTCGCGGAGACGGCGTCCTCGATGCGGTGCTTCTTCTCCTTGAGCTCGACCTCGGTGGCCGCACCCACGCGGATGACGCAGACGCCGCCGGCGAGCTTGGCGAGACGCTCCGAGAGCTTCTCGCGATCCCAGTCGGAGTCGGTGTTCTCGATCTCGGCCTTGATCTGGGCCACGCGGCCGTCGACCTCGGCCTGGTCGCCGCCACCGTCGACGATGGTGGTGTTGTCCTTGGTCACCACGACACGGCGCGCGGTGCCGAGCACCTCGATGCCGACCTGGTCCAACTTGAGGCCCACATCGGGCGTCACCACGGTGGCGCCGGTGAGGGTCGCGATGTCCTGGAGGATCGCCTTGCGGCGGTCACCGAAGGCCGGGGCCTTGACCGCGACCGAGGTGAAGGTGCCGCGGATCTTGTTCACGACGATGGTCGAGAGCGCCTCGCCCTCGATGTCCTCGGCGATGATGAACAGCGGCTTGCCGGCCTGAACGACCTTCTCCAGCAGCGGCAGCAGCTCCTGCACCGCGGAGATCTTGCCCTGGTTGACCAGGATGTACGGGTCGTCGAGCACGGCCTCCATGCGCTCGGTGTCCGTCACCATGTAGGGCGACAGGTAGCCCTTGTCGAACTGCATGCCCTCGGTGAACTCGAGGTCGGTGCCCATGGTGTTGGACTCCTCGACGGTGATGACACCGTCCTTGCCGACCTTGTCGAAGGCATCGGCGATCAGCTCGCCGATGTGACCGTCGCGGCTGGAGACGGTGGCGACCGCGGTCATGTCCGCGACATCGTCGACATCGCGGGCACGGTTACGCAGCTCGGCGGTGACGGCCTCGACGGCCGCCTCGATGCCGCGCTTCAGGCCGACCGGGTTGGCTCCGGCGGCCACGGCGCGCAGGCCCTCGTGGACCATCGCCTGAGCGAGCACCGTGGCGGTGGTGGTGCCATCGCCGGCGATGTCGTTGGTCTTGGTGGCGACCTCCTTGGCGAGCTGTGCGCCGAGGTTCTCGAAGGGGTCGTCGAGCTCGATCTCACGGGCGACGGAGACGCCGTCGTTCGTGATCGTGGGAGCGCCCCACTTCTTGTCGAGCACGACATAGCGGCCCTTGGGGCCGAGGGTGACTTTGACGGTGTCGGCGAGCTTGTCGACGCCGCGCTCTAGCGCGCGGCGTGCATCCTCGTCGAACTCCAGGATCTTGGGCATAGAAGGATCAGACCTCTTCTACTGAAGGATTCAGGGGGCGAATGCGGCTCCGGCGCCGCCCCGAGGGACGACGCCGGAGCACTGGATCAGGAGACGACAGCGAGGATGTCGCGGGCGGAGAGGATGAGGTAATCCTGTCCGTCGTACTTGACCTCGGTGCCGCCGTACTTGCTGAAGATGACCTTGTCGCCGGTGGCGACATCGACCGGGACGCGCTCGCCGTTGTCGCTGACGCGGCCGGGGCCCACGGCCACGACCTCGCCCTCCTGGGGCTTCTCCTTGGCGGTGTCCGGAATCACGAGACCGGACGCGGTGGTCTGCTCGGCTTCGAGCGCCTTGACGACGACGCGGTCCTCGAGCGGCTTGATGGTGACCGACACTGGTCGACCTCCCCTTTCGACGGTTACTGCTACGAATTGAGGTGTCCGGTGGCCACGCCGTCGCGGGGGTCGGGGCCACCGATGGAACTGGCACTCAGACTACCCGAGTGCTAAAGAGGACGATAGCAAACCTTGGCACTCACACCAAGAGAGTGCTAACCGTGGCGGCACCGCATCTTTTCCTGGTATCGGCCCTGAGATGGGGCGACATCGTTAGACTGATGCACAGGTTCGCCGGACCGCGTGCCTCCCGTCCGGTCCTGACGAGGCGAGAGGAGCCCCGGTGACGATCGTGTCCGCCGATGAGCGGCGACAGCGCGTGGTCGACATCCTCGGGCTCCCCGAACGCGGCTCGCTTCCGGTCCTCGACCGTATCGCCCGTATCGCCCGGCGCATGTTCGACGTGCCGAGCTCCGCGGTGACCGTCTTCGACGCCGACCGCGTCTTCATTCCCGGCGGCTCCGGAGACCTCCCGGAGTCGATTCCCCGCGAGCACACCTTCTGCCAGCACGTCCTCGACACCTCCGGTCCGGTCACGACCTCCGACGCCACCTGCGATCCCCGGTTCCGTGACCTTCCCGCCGTGCGCGCCGACCCGGCGATCCGCTTCTACCTCGGCTACCCGCTCACCGAGCCGGGAGGCACCGTCATCGGCGCGTTCTGCGTCTTCGACACACGCACCCGGGAGTTCGATGCCGCCCAGGTCGCCGAGTTCAGCGATCTCGCGGCCTGGGCACAACGCGAGCTGCTCGCCGAGGCCGAGTCCGGGCGCGCCCGAGCGGCGCAGACGGCGCTGCTGCCGGACCGTCCGCTGCGGATCGGCGACTGGTCGGTCACCGGACGCTGCGCCGCCGCGCTCAATGTCGGTGGAGACTACTTCGACTACGGCGCCGACGGCCACGTCCTCCACGCCGGACTCGCCGATGTCATGGGCAAGGGCACGGCGGCGGCGCTCCTCGGCTCCTCAGTCCACGGCGCCTTGCGTGGCGCGATCCAATCGGTGACCGAGGGCATGGATCTCGGCCGATATCTACAGCGAGCGGAGACCCAGCTGGCCGACGAGCTGGACCGGTCGGGGGCCTTCGTCACCGTCTTCCAGCTGTCCGCCGACACGCGGACCCATCGGCTCCGCTACGCCGATGCGGGCTTCGGGCTGGCGCTGCTCCTGCGGGCGACCGGCGAACGCGAGCGCCTCACCGGCGACGATCCTCCGCTGGGTCTGCGGCGCCGGGAACGCCGCGAACACCAGGTGGAGTTCCTGCCGGGCGACCGGCTCGTGTGTGTCAGCGACGGAGTCCTCGACCTCGTGGAGAACCCGGTCCGCTGGCCCGAGGCCGTCGAATCCCTCGTCCGGCCGTCCACGGACGCCGAGGCGATCGACACGATCCTGGACCTGGCCACTGAGCGACCTCCGCTCGATGACGTTACGGTCATCATCGTCCAGCGTCATCCTTGAACGGGTTGGGAGAGCACGTGTTCGAGATCGGCGTCGACCGCGTCGAGGGGGCCACCGTCCTGCGCCCCCGGGGACGTCTGACGATGGCATCGACGGGAGCCTTCCGCGATGCGGTCACCACGGCCCTGCACGCCGGCGATCAGCTGGTGGTCATCGACCTCGCCGGCCTCGCCTTCATCGACTCCTCGGGGCTGGGCGCCCTGGCGGGAGCACAGCGGATCGCGCATGCCGGGGACGTTCCGCTGCGCGTCTGCGGAGCGAGCGATCAAGTCCGGCTGGCCATGGAGCTGACCAATCTCGACGACCTGCTCCAGCCCTTCGTGACCGTGGACGCGGCACTCGATGCCCGCTGAACAGCCGGTGATCCGGCAGGTCTTCGACGCGCCGGCCACCCCGGAGAGCATCGAGCTGGTCCTCGACGCCGCACAGCAGTGGTGGGACGACCTCGGCGGTGATGTCGACATGCACGTGCGGCATGCCTTCACCACCGCCCTCGCCGAGGTGACCGGCAATATCGTCGCGCACGGTCGCCGCACCGCGGGTGGCCCGCGCCGCTTCGACCTCCGGCTCCAAGCGCATCGCGATCGCCTCGTCGCCGAATTCACCGACCACGACGAGTCCGCCGAGGTCGACGTCGAGCACGCCACCATGCCGCCCCCGGAGTCCGAGGACGGACGCGGACTGGCCCTGGCTCGCGCGGTACTCGACCGGGTCGAGCACCGTTACGACGGCGCCAACCACTGGTTGCTGGAACATCGTCGTCTCCCCGTCCCGGCGGCGCCCGGAGGCGGTGAGTAGGCGTCCGTTCGCGGCTGGAAGGGACGCTCAGGCACCACCCATGAGAGGGACGTCGCGGCAACGGCCACAATGGCGAGGTGGACCTCGCGACCTTCGATCGTCTGCTGGCCCCGGCCGGTCAGCGTCTGCTCGCCACGGTGGCCGAGCAGCCACCGGGCACGTCCGACCTCGCGCTGGGCACTCGGCTGCGTCGCGATCACCCCGGTGAGCTGGTCGCCGCGGCCATCGCCCAGCAGCGGCTCCGTGAGAAGGCCGTCGCGAAGCTGGGACCCGATGCGGCCCGCCTCTACTACACGCCCGACGCGCTGGAGCAGGCGACGCGCGCGTCGGTGGCGCGCCATCGGGCCGAGCAGCTGCGCGACCGGGGCGCCCAGGCCGTGGCGGACCTCGGCTGCGGCATCGGCGCCGATCTCATCGCCTTCGCCCGGGCCGGGCTCACCGTGCGCGGCATCGAGATCGACCCGCTGCGCGCGGCCATCGCACGCGCGAACCTGACGACCCTCGGTATCGACGGACGCGTCGAAGCCGGCGACGCCCTCGAGACATCGATCGCCGATGACGAGATCGCCTTCGTCGATCCGGCCCGCCGCGACGGCAGCGGTCGTCTCACCCGGCTGGACCAGCTCACGCCGCCGTGGGAGTGGACCGCTCGCCTGCTGGACGGCCGGGCTGTCGCCAAGCTCATGCCCGGCATCGCGCACGATGCGATCCCCACGGGCGTCGGCGCCGAATGGGTCAGTGACCACGGCGACCTGGTGGAGGCGTGCCTGTGGGGTGCCGGCTTCGAGGTGCCCGGTCATCGGGCCACCGTGCTGCCCACAGGCGAGACGATCGCCGCGCACAGCGCGCGAGCCCGGCTCGATCCGCCTCGCCGGTTCATCGTCGAGCCCGATGACGCCGTGATCCGCGCAGGCCTGGTCGCCGAGCTGGGCGAGCAGATCGGCGGCGGGCTCCTCGACCCCAAGATCGCCTACCTGACCTGCGACGCCCCGCCCTCGGGCGCTCTGGGTCACTGGTTCGAGATCGTCGAGGAACTTCCGTTCCGCACCAAGAGCCTCCGCGCCGCTCTACGCGAACGCGACCTCGGCACGCTCACGGTCAAGAAGCGCGGAGTCGACATCGTGCCGGAGCGGCTCATCGCTCAGCTCAAGGCGACCGGTTCCATCCCGGCCACCCTGCTGCTGACCCGCGTCGACGGCAAGGGCCGGGCCTTCTGGGTGCGTCCGATCGATTGACGCGTCGTGGCCGAGGCGGGCGTGACCTATGCGATGCTTCGGCCATGGAAGCTCTCCGCAGGATCGTCGCCCGATTCGTCATCGGCACGTTCGCGCTGGCGGCGGCGCTCGGAATCTACGCCCTGTTGAAGCCCGGTCAGCTCGGCGAGGTCGAGGGCAATGTACTGCTGACGACCACCATCGTCGGAGTCGCAGCACTCGCCGCGCTGTGCTATCTGGCCTCGAGCGCGAGCTCCTGGTGGCCGGCGGGCGCGGCCGGGGCCGTGGTGGCCGTGGTGCCGGTCACGATCTCCCTGGTGCTCGTCTGGGGCGACTGGTCGTACTCCGACGGGTGGTGGAGGACCTACGGGGTCAGCATGACGCTGGCGCTCACGCTGGCGCAGATCAGTCTGCTCGCCGGTCTGACCGGCGACGCCCGGCGGCGGCAGCGATGGCTGCTGATCTCGACAGCGCTGATCGCCGGCGCGGTGGCCGCCGTGATCATCATGCTCCTGCTCAGCGACGGCGGCATCGGCGACGACGTCATGCGCCTGCTCGGCGTCCTCGCGATCCTCGATGCACTGGGCAGCATCACCCTCATCGCACTGCGGGTCTTCGGCGGGCGCGTTCCGTCATCGGCGCGACGCGGGCCCGAGCCTTTCGTGCTGGATGCCGGACGCTCGACCCGGCTGCGGCGGCTGGCCACGGCCCACGGCGTCTCCGCCGATCTCATGCTCGACCGGCTGCTCACCGAGGCCGAGCGCGGCCCGACAGAGCCACCAGCCGACCGAGGCTGACCCCTATGGCGGGCGGCGGTAACTGGTCAACCTCTCCCCCGCGGCGGCGGTAGCCGGTCAACCTCATGACGGCCTGATGGGGTTGATGGTCTACCTCCGACCGGGTAGGAAGCGAGCGTCAGGCGGCGACGATCTGCGCGACCGGCATGCCCGAGTCGACCGGGAGGTCGAGTGCGGATGGCGACACGCCCCGCGCGACCAGCTCGGCACCCAGCGCCGCCACCATCGCCCCGTTGTCGGTGCACAGCGACGGAGGCGGGATGCGCACCTCGATCCCGGCGGCCTCAGCACGGTCGAGCACGTAATGGCGCAGCCGGCCGTTGGCGGCCACTCCCCCGCCCAGCACGAGCCGGGGCACGTCATGGGCGACGCACGCGGCGATCGCCTTCTTGCTGAGCACATCGCACACCGCGTCCTGGAAAGACGCCGCGATGTCCGCGACGGGCACCGGACGTCCCATGCGCTGCTCATGCTGCACATGCCGGGAGACGGCGCTCTTGAGACCCGAGAACGAGAAGTCCCACCGATAGCGTTCGAGATCGCGTCCCGTGGTCAGGCCACGCGGGAAGGCCACGGCGGTCGGGTCGCCGTCGCGAGCCGCACGGTCGATCTCCGGGCCTCCCGGGTAGGGCAGGCCGAGTAGGCGCGCGACCTTGTCGAAGGCCTCCCCGGCGGCATCGTCGATGGTCGACCCGAGCATCGTGATGTCGGTGGCGATGTCGTCGACGAGCAGCAACTCGGTGTGCCCGCCGCTCACGAGCAGCGCGACCACCCGCTCACCGAAACGGCCGTGTTCCAGCTGGTCGACGGCCACGTGCGCCGCGAGGTGGTTGACGCCGTAGAGGGGCTTGTCGTGGGCCAGGGCGAGGGCCTTGGCGGCAGCGACTCCGACGAGGAGGGCGCCGGTGAGCCCCGGACCGCAGGTGACCGCGATCGCGTCGACATCACGGACGTCGAGTCCGGCCTGGCGGTACGCCTGTTCGAGGGTCGGCACCATCGCCTCGAGGTGGGCGCGGCTGGCGACCTCCGGCACGACCCCACCGAAGCGCACGTGCTCCTCGACACTCGACGCGACCGCATGCGCGAGGATCTCCGTGCCTCGGACGATGCCGACACCCGTCTCGTCGCAGGAGGATTCGATGCCCAGGACCAGCGGTTCAGTCACCGCGCCAGTCTAGGCGGCCGACCGGCAATCCCCGCCCGCACCTCACCCACCACGCAGCGGTAAGCCATCAACCTCATCCGCACACCATTCGGTTGATGAGCTACCGCCACCGAGACGGAAGGGTTGATGAGCTACCGCCGGCGAGGACGGGGACGCAGCTCGACCGCGCCGGGATCAGTCGTCCTCGCGAGCCGCGCGTCGGGCGGCACGGGCTGCCTTCTCCTCGGCATCCAGGCGCTCGGCCTCCTCGGGGGTGGGGGCGAGACCTCCATAACGCGCGGGCGCCCACCACTGACCCTGCGGACTCACCGGATACTCGGTGATCGCCTTGTCCAGCAGCGCGCTCATCGCGACCCGCAACCGCTCGGTCTCGGCCACCGGATCCTCCCCGGTCACCTGCAGCGGCTCTCCGACATGCAAGGCGATCGTCTTGCCCCGGCCGAACAGATCGCTGTCATGGTCCTTCGTCTTCAGCAGCTGAGTGCCCCACGTCACCATCGGGATCAGCGGGACACCCGCCTCGGCGGCGATGCGCACGGCACCCGTCTTCAGATCCTTGATCTCCATCGACCGGCTGATCGTCGCCTCGGGGAAGATCCCGACGATCTCCCCGGACCTCGCGTACTCCACCGCATCGCGGAAGGACGCCTCGCCGCTGTCGCGATCGACCGGGATGTGATGCAGCGACCGCATGACCGGCCCGGACACCGCGTGCTCGAAGGCCTCCTTCTTCGCCATGAAGCGCACGAGTCGCTTGCTCGGCTGCGCGGCGAGACCGTCGAAGATGAAATCGACGTACCCGATGTGATTGGCCGCCAGGATGGCACCGCCCTCACGGGGAATGTGCTCGGTCCCTGACATCTGGAACCGCATCCCCAGCAGCTTGAAGAGCGTCTTGGCCGTGAGGATGATCGGCGGGTACGTGATGTCGCGCATTCGCCCAGACTAGCCTTACACGTGTTCACTGAACCACGTAGCGAAGCCGGTCAGGTCCGGCAGTGTCGCGGTGGCACCCGCTGCGGCGAGCTCCTGCTCCGAGCAGGGGCCCGAGGCGACACCCAGTCCCGGCACCTCGGCGATGCGCGCAGCCTCCATGTCATGGACATGGTCGCCGACGTAGAGGCTGGCGCGATGCCGCACGAGGACCTCCGACTTGCCATCGCGCCATACGCCGCCCGCGACGTGATCGACCGGCAGGCCCAGGTGCTCCACATGCAGGCGGGCATCGCGCTCGTTCTTGGCGGTGACCACCATCGTCTCGCCGCGCGCCGCGGCCATCTCGAGTGCGGCGATCGCGCCCGGGAGCGGTCCGACCGGCTCGATCGCGAGATCGGGGTAGAGCTCGCGATAGAGCTGCGCCGCCTTGTCGACCTCGGTGTCGGCGAACCAGTTCGCCAGCTCCACCTCGAGCGGCGGTCCGAGCCGCGAGACGACGAGGTCGACGTCGATCGGGACACCGGTGCGACGCACCAGCTCGTGATACGTGGCCGCGATACCGAGACGCGAATCGATGAGGGTCATGTCGAGGTCGAAGCCGACCACGACCGTGGGCTCACTCCTCGTCATCGATCGTGTGCACCGCTGCTTCCTCGGCGCTCGCGGCCGCTCCGTCGATACCGGCGTCGTCGCCGAGCAGTTCGGCGTCGACGTCCTCGCCGATGCCCGCATTGGGATCGACGAGACGCCCAGAACGATCGTGCCCGACCTCGCCGTCGTCGAGATCCTCCTCGTCCACCTCGGCGTACGGATCGGGCTCGGGGATCTCCTGAGCGAGACGCTGGTCCAATGACTCCCCCTGCAGCTCCTCCTCGGGTGTCGTGCCGAATCCCTCACCGGCGGACCAGCGCTCCGGCGCGCTGAAGCCTTCGTCGAGAGGATCCTCCAGGCCACGGTCGATGAGGGTGTCCTCGGGCGGATCCTGGCTGAGGAACTGGGAGTCCGCGGGCGTCTCGTCGGGTGCGTTGCTCATGGATTCAGACTGCCACTGTCATCGCCGCCCACAAGTCGAGCGGCCCGTTTGCGCAGCGCGAGATATATCACCACCACAGCCGCCACGACGACGATCCCGGCCAAGGCGACGAGCGGCTCGCCACGCAGCCCTCCGAGCAGGGCATAGAACGCGGCCATGCCGATCGTGGACCAGACGGTCGCCCAGGCGGCGGCGCCCGGCACGAGGCCCGACAGGTAGCGCGGCCAGCGCATCTCGATGAGACCGGCCGACAGATTGACGATCGTCTGCACGCCGACGGTCAGGAAGCTCAGCGCGACGACCGGCGCGCCCCACGTGCCGACCCGATCCATGACCGCGCGGGTACGGGCATTGGGCGAACGCCAGCGGATCACTCCCGCCGTGACGCCTCGCCCGATGAGATAGGTGGCGCCGGCACGCAGGAATGCCACGAGGAAGAAGCCGCACCAGGCCCATGCCCAGGGCCAGGAGCGCATCGCCTCGATGACCCCGTTCACCCTCGTCGCTCCATCACCAGTGCGTCGCGTCCTCGGTAGTAGCCGCGACGGGTCGCCAGATCGGAGAAGCCGAACCGGCGGTAGAGCCCGATCGCCGGCTCGTTGTCCGCGTCGACCTCCAGCAGCATCCGTTCTGCCCCTCGCTCGGCGGCTCGGCTCCACGCCTCGGTGAGCAGTCGCCGTGCGGTGCCGCGCCGCCGTCGTGCCGGGAGGACGGCGATCCGCAGGAGCTCGGCGTCCGGGCCCACGAGGGAGACGGTGGCGTATCCGGCGATGCCCTCCTCGTCATCGGCCACGATGACGGTCCGCGATGCCGCGAATTCGTCGGTGAGCTGGTTCCGGCTCCAGGCGTCAGGACCGAAGCAGAGTTCCTCCACCTCGACGAGAGCCGGCAGATCGGCGGCGGAGGCGGACCGCAGCGTCATCTCACGCCCGCGCGGCCGGCACCGTTGCGTCCGGACGGCGCAGGTACAGGGGTTCCAGGGGAAGCTCCGCGGCTCGCCCGGCGACCACGAGGCGGGCCAGCGCCGCTGCAGAGGGGTCGAGCGGTCCGGGACTCTGGGTGAGGACATCGGCATAGATCTCCGCACCGCGCCCGACGACCGGGAGTCCGAGCTCGGCGACGGTAGCGGGCTTGTCGACCGCGGGACCCTCGACCCGCACACCGTCGACATAGCGAGCCCAGTAGACCTCCTTGCGGCGCGCATCGGTTGCCACGATCAGCTCGGCCTGGTCGGTGTCGGCCGCGAGGATGTCGAGTGTGCAGACTCCGTGGGGGGTCAGATCGAGGGTCTGAGCCAGGGTCAATGCCGTCACGACGCCCACGCGCAGACCGGTGTACGGGCCAGGGCCGACGCCGACCGCCACATCGGTCAGGTCCGCGGCCGCGGCACCCGCTCGAGCGAGGGCCTCGCGGATCTGCGATGCCAGCAGCTCGCCGTGCGCCATCGCGCCGTGGGCCGTCGCCTCTCCGATCACGCGCGAACCGTCGTGCACCGCCGCGGTGATCGCGGGCGTGGCCGTGTCGATGGCGAGGAGGAGCACGACGCTAGCCTACGTGGCCCCGGGAGCGGAGATCCCCTCGCCGGGCGGTGAGCTGTCACGCACCCTCGGGCGGATAGTGCGGGATGGCTCACCGCTCAGGGCGGGGGTGCGGGATGACTCACCGCCCACGGTCAGCGCAGGAGGGTGGACCGCAGGGGAACGTCGATCCAACGCGGCCCGCGGGGGCGGATCGTGACCACCCGCATGTCCGGCGACTTCACCCCGGAGTCCGTGCCGACCGGATCTGTGTCATCGACCGCCCGCGCCTCGATCCGCACCGACAGCCAGCTGTCGGCCAGTTGCTCCGCGCGGCCCTCACCCCACTCCACGACCGTGATCGACTCCTCGGTCGAGGCATCGAGGTCGAGGTCGTCGATCTCAGCGGCATCGCCCAGCCGGTAGGCGTCCACGTGCACGAGGGGCGGACCATCGGCCAGCGAGGGATGTGTACGCGCGATGACGAAGGTGGGCGAGGTGATCGGTCCACGCACCCCCAGCGCCTCGCCGAGCCCCTGGGTGAACGTCGTCTTGCCGGCCCCGAGGTCACCGCTGAGCACCAGCAGATCCCCCGGGCTCAGCAGACGGGCGACATCGGCCGCCAACTCGTGCATCGAGGTCGCATCGGGGACCTCTCGCGAGAGCCACAGGGTCTTGCCCAGGTGGATCATCGGCCCGGTCTGCCCGATCGGCACGTAGAGCTTGCGGGTCCAGAACCGCACCG
Source organism: Aeromicrobium sp. YIM 150415 (assembly GCF_016918125.1). NCBI lineage: Bacteria > Bacillati > Actinomycetota > Actinomycetes > Propionibacteriales > Nocardioidaceae > Aeromicrobium > Aeromicrobium sp. YIM 150415. The sequence goes on from NZ_JAERWM010000002.1 coordinate 84,263, forward strand.
TATCCGGCAGTTCCTCGCGCACATCGAGCCAGATGCCGTCCTTGCCGCGTTCCTCGGCGATGTCCTCCGCCACGCCCACCATCGCGGAGGCCACCCCGCGATCGCGACCCTGCGGATGGACGCTGACCCGCCGCAGACCCAGCAGCCCCTCGCGGGACTCGTCGAACAGGATCGCCCCCATCGGGCGATCACGTCGCAGGGCGAGCAGCCCCCCGTAGTCGCGCAGTGTCGCCGCGACCGTCTCGACCGTCTCGTCGAAGGCCGTCGTCGGGGGATCGAGAGCGGGCCGAGCGGCGAAGGACCGATGGATCACGTCGACGATGACCTCGGCATGCTCGGGTCCGGCCTCGACCAGGTCCAGAGCCGCCCGCTCGGTCATGCCGGCTCCTGCCGAGAAGAGCACACGATAGGCAGAAACCGGCCTAACACGTCCATCGCTCCCTCGCTCCGCTCGGTCATGCCAGCTCCTGCCGAGAAGAGCACACGATAGGCAGAAACCGGCCTGACACGTCCATCGCTCCCTCGCTCCGCTCGGTCATGCCAGCTCCTGCCAAGAAGAGCACACGATAGGCAGAAACCGGCCTGACACGTCCATCGCTCCCTCGCTCCGCTCGGTCATGAGGCCTCCTTGAGTACGGTCTCGATCGCCTCCGTGACCGTGGCCGGATCCTCGAACATCATCATGTGGCCCGCGTCCTCGATCGTGACGAGTTCCGCTCCATCGATGTGTCGGGCGAGCCAGCGGCTGTGGGAGAACGGGGTGAGCACGTCCTTGGTGCCGCCGACCACCACGGTGGGAACCCTGGCCAGCGCCTCGAATCCCTCGCCGAGGTCGAGGTCCAGGAAGTTGGGGTAGAAGTTCACGATGACGCGCGACGGGGCGCGCAGGATCATCTCATTGGAGATATCCGCCGCGGCCTCGGAGGCGTGCGGTCCGAGCGCCCAGCGCTTGATGACCGAGAAGCTGTTGAACTCGCGGCCCCAGTCCAGGACCGGCGTGGTGGCCCGCATCATGGCCGCGATATAGCGCAGAGCGGGGCTCTTGCGCATGAGCTTGCCGCCGCTGGTGCCGATAAGGACCGCACCGGCGACCTGCCGCTCGAAGACATCGCGGTGACGCGCGGCGAAGCGCATGATCGCCATGCCGCCCATCGAGTGGCCCACGAGCACCACCCGGGAGTCCGCCGCGAGGCTCTCCAGCACGGTCAGCAGGTCGTCGGCGAGGTCGTCGAGGGAGGAGTTCGATGCCGAGGTCACCCCGGACCTGCCGTGCGACCTCAGGTCGCAGAACACCATGCGGGCAAGGCCTCGTAGGGCGAGCCGCTGATAGTGCCAGGTGTCGAGATCGCACATCCAGCCGTGCAGGAACACGATGGTCGGCTCGGGGCCGGCGTCGACCTCGGCGTGCAGCGGGACATCGTCGTGTGCGGCGAGGTAGTGCGACTCCCCGTGCACCGAGCCGAAGGGGGTCTCGTCGCCTCGCCGCTCCAGCCGGCGCTGGGCCGACAGGTTCTTGAAGACGGTCGCCGCGACGCCAGCGGCGGCGAAGGCTCCCGCCGTCGCCGCTGCGCGTGTCACGTGCTTTCTCATCGCTCTCCTCGATAGGTCCGGGTCCAGCGTCCCGCCAGCCGGGTCACGATCTCGTAGCCGATCGTGCCGGCAGCCTGCGCCCACTCCTCCGCGGTGGGCTCGCCGTCGTCGCCGGGTCCGAACAGTGTCACGAGATCACCCCGTCGAGCGGGCAGTTCGCCGAGATCGATCACGCACTGGTCCATACAGATCGTTCCACGCACCGGCACCCGCCGGCCCGCATACCCCATCTCGGCGCGGTTCGAGGCCGTGCGATGGAGGCCGTCGCCGTAGCCGACCGGCACGAGACCGAGGCGGGTCGGATGGTCGGCGGTCCAGCGGTAGCCGTAGGAGACCCGGGCACCTGCCTCGACCTCCTTGACCTGCGCGAGCCGGGCCCGCGCGGTGAGCACCGGCCGGACGCCCGGGAACCGCACGGCCGGGTCCGGGTCGATGCCATAGGAGGCGATGCCCACCCGCACGAGATCGAAGTGGGCGGACGGACGGGTGAGGATGCCGGCGGAGTTCGACAGGTGCCGTAGGCCTGGCTCGACTCCCGCTCCACGCAGTTCGTCGACGGCGCCGATGAAGACTGCCTCCTGTTCGGCCGACGCGGGATTGTCCGGTTCGTCGGCGCAGGCGAAATGCGACCACACTCCGGTGACCTGCACGCGGCCGCCGTCCTGGGCTCGCGAGGCCGCGCGGACGAGGGCCGACCAGTCGGCACCGAACCTCGCGCCGTTGCGGGACAGGCCGGTGTCCACCTTGAGCTGTACGCGGGGTCGCGACGGCGCGGCGGCGAGGATCTCCTCAAGCTGCTCGGCCGACGACGCGGTGACCTCGATCCCGGCCTCCACGAGCTCGGCGAAGGGGGCACCGGGTGTCTCCAGCCAACACAGCACCGGGCCGTCGTCACCCGCGGAGCGCAGGGCGAGGGCCTCCTCGGGTCTCGCGACACCGAGCCAGTCGGCGCCGGCATCGCGTGCCGCGCGGGCGATCGGCACCATCCCGTGGCCGTAACCGTTCGCCTTGACGACCGCCATCTGCTGCGATGCGGGCGCCAGCTCGCGCAGCACCCTCAGGTTCTCGCGGTAGGCGTCGAGATCGACCACCAGCTCCGCGGCCGCCGGAGCGCCGTTCGCCCCGCTCATCGTGCCGCCGTCGGCACGAGGAAGTCGCCGAGCACGCTCGGCAGCAGCTCGGCGATATGGTGCGCGGGGAAGGGGCCCGCGAGCGCCGCGCGCTCGGCTGCCGCGCCGTGGAGGAGGGCGGCCAACGCGCCCGCCGAGAGAGCACCGAGTCCCGAGGACAGCAGCGACCCAGCGAAGCCGGCGAGCATATCCCCCGCTCCCGCCGTGGCGAGCCACGGGGTCCCGGAGGTATTGACCATGGTCCGTCCGTCCGGAGCGACCACCAGCGTGCGTGGCCCCTTCAGCAGCACCGTGGCATCCCAACGTCGAGCGGCAGTTCGCGCGTGGGGCCATGGATCGGCCTCGACCTCGGCCCGCTCGACCTCGAGCATCCGTGCCAGCTCACCGGCATGCGGTGTGAGCAGCACGTCGGGTCGCAGGCGGGGAGGAAGGTGCGTCAGCGCCGTGGCGTCGAGGAGCACAGGCACGTCGTCATCGAGTGCCGCGCGTACCGGCTCCGGGTCGTCGATCCCGCCGGGGCCGACCACCCACGCCTGCACGTGGCCTCGTCCCGCGACGACCTCGGGGGCACGATCGACCACCCGGTCGCAGAGTTCGCGCTGGCCCACGAAGCGCACCATCCCGGCGGTTCCCGCTTGAGCACCGGCGACGCACAGATGCGCCGCACCGGCGTACTCCGGAGAGCCGGCCTCGATGCCCACTACTCCGCGGCTGTACTTGTGCGACTCCGGCCCGGGGACCAGATGAGCGAAACGGGCACCGTCGCCGAGCTCGAGCGCCTCACATGCCGGATCGGAGAGATGCTCGGCGATGCCGACACCGCACACGACGAGCTCTCCGGAGGCCAAGGCGCCGCGACCGATCAGCAAACCGGGCTTGGCGCCACCGAAGGTGACGGTGACATCGGCGGCGACGGCGGTACCGGGCACCGTGCCGTCGTCGACGCCGATCCCCGAGGGGGTGTCGACGGCGATGACATAGGGGCGCTCGTCACGCACCCAGTCGGCCCACTGCGCCGCCCGGCCTTCGAGTCCCGGCCTGGCGCCGATCCCGAACAGCCCGTCGACGACGTAACGCTGGTCCGAGGGGGCCTCCACGAATCGGGCCCCGGCGTGGCGGGCCGCCGCGAGGCCGGCCTCATGGGCCTTGGCCTGGTCGAGCAGTGCGATATCGACCCGATGCCCGCGATCGCTCAGTCGGGCGGCGGCGAAGAGCGCGTCGCCACCGTTGTTGCCCGGCCCGACGAGCACGAGCGTCGTCGCATCCGACGGCACCCGCAATGCGACGACATCGGCGAGCGCAGCGGCAGCCGCCTGCATGAGACCGTCCCACCCGTGGACACGGGCGGCGGACTCCTCAGCGGCGCGGATCTGCTCGACCCGGTACGCGCTCAGCATGTCACTCGACGGTGACGGACTTGGCCAGGTTGCGCGGCTGATCGACATCGTGACCGAGCTGCGTCGCCAGTTCGCACGCGAACAGCTGGAGCGGGACGGTGGCGACGAGCGGCTGCAGCAGCGTAGGCACGCGGGGCAGGCGGATCACCTCGTCGGAATAGGGCACGACGGTGTCATCCCCTTCTTCGACGAGTGCGATCGTGCGGGCACCCCGCGCGCGGACCTCCTGGATATTGGAGACGATCTTCTCCTGCAGCTGATCACGGGCCCGCGGTGGTACGACCACGAATACCGGGACTCCGTCCTCGATGACCGCGATCGGGCCGTGCTTCAGCTCACCGGCGGCGAAGCCCTCGGCATGCACGTACGCGAGCTCCTTGAGCTTGAGCGCCCCCTCGAGTGCGACCGGGTAGCCCACGTGGCGGCCGAGGAACATGATCGACCGATTCGACGACAGCCGGTCGGCGAGCTTGCGGATCTGGTCGGCATTGTCGAGCACCTGCTGCACGGCCTGCGGGGTGCGCCCCAGCTCGTCGAGGATCAGCTGGATCTCGTCGCCGTACTTGGCGCCCTTGACCTGAGCGAAGTAGAGGGCCAGCAGGTAACACGCCACGACCTGCGACAGGAAGCCTTTGGTCGAGGCGACCGCGATCTCCGGGCCGGCGTGGGTGTAGATGACGGCATCGGACTCACGAGGAATCGTCGAGCCGTTGGTGTTGCAGATCGACAGCACCCGGGCGCGCTGTTCGCGGGCGTAGCGGATCGCCATCAGGGTGTCCATCGTCTCGCCGGACTGGCTGATCGAGACGACGAGGGTCGTGTGGTCGAGGATCGGATCGCGGTAGCGGAACTCCGAGGCGAGCTCCACCTCGCACGGGATGCGAGTCCAGTGTTCGATGGCGTACTTGGCGACCATGCCGGCGTAGTAGGACGTGCCGCAGGCGATGACGATGATCTTGTCGACCTCGCGCAGCTCGCCATCGGACAGGCGCATCTCGTCGAGCTGCAGGCGCCCGTCCGTGCCGATCCGGCCGAGGAGCGTGTCGGCGATGGCCTGGGGCTGCTCGTGGATCTCCTTGAGCATGAACCAGTCGTAGCCGCCCTTCTCCGCCGCGGATACGTCCCAGTCGACCGTGTACTCCTTGGTGGAGACCGGCTGGCCGTCGAAGTCGGTCACGACGACCGCATCGGCGGTGATCTCGACGACCTGGTCCTGGCCGAGCTCGATCGCGGTGTGGGTGTACTCGATGAACGCGGCGACATCGGAGCCGAGGAAGTTCTCGCCCTCGCCGCGTCCGACGACCAGCGGCGAGTTGCGGCGGGCACCGAGCACACGGCCGGGGGTCTGGGCGTCGGCGACGACGAGCGTGAAGGCACCCTCGAGGCGGCGGCAGACCGCACGGAAGGCCTCGGTGACGTCCGGCGTGGTTTGGAGCTCGTGATGCAGCAGGTGGGCGACGGTCTCGCTGTCGGTCTCGGAGACGAAGTCGTAGCCGGCGTCCTCCAGCTCGTCGCGGAGCGTGGCGAAGTTCTCGATGATGCCGTTGTGGACCACCGCGATGCGTTCGGAGGCGTCGAGGTGGGGGTGGGCGTTGACGTCATTCGGCGCGCCGTGGGTGGCCCACCGGGTGTGGCCGATGCCCGTGGTGGACGCCGGGAGCGGGTTCTCCTGCAGCACGCCGTCGAGGTTGACGAGCTTGCCCGCCTTCTTGGCCGACGCGATGCCGTCGGCCGTCACCAGCGCGACCCCGCCGGAGTCATAGCCTCGGTATTCCAGGCGCCGAAGTCCACCCATGACGACGTCGACGGCCGGGCGCGAGCCCACGTATCCAACGATTCCACACATAGCTTCCAGGGTACCGAGTGACGGGCGAAATCACGGCATCGCAACAATGGTGCCCATGTCACGTGAGCTGACACCGTTCGTCGAGCTGGAACGGTCCGCTTGGGCCGAACTCGCCGACGACTCCCCGGTCCCCCTCACCGAGGCGCAGATCGCCAGCGTGCGTGGTCTCGGCGAGGAGCTCGATCTCGACGAGGTCGAGCAGGTCTACCTCCCCCTCGCCCAGCTCATCAGCCTCCGGGTCCGGATGGCCGGTGCGTTGTACCGCGCCACCGAGCGGTTCCTCGGCAACCCGCAGGCGAGCAAGGTCCCCTTCGTGATCGGTCTGGCCGGCTCGGTCGCCGTCGGCAAGTCCACCACGGCCCGTCTCCTGCGTGAACTGCTCGCGCAGCGCGAGGAGCATCCCCGTGTCGCCCTGGTGACCACCGACGGCTTCCTGCTGCCGAATGCGGAGCTGGAGCGACGCGGGATCCTCGACCGCAAGGGATTCCCGGAGTCCTACGACCGCAAGGCGCTGCTGCGCTTCATCGTGGGCGTGAAGAGCGGTGCCGAGCACGTCGAGGCTCCCGTGTACTCCCACCTGACCTATGACCGCACCGACGAGCGGGTGGAGATCGATCGTCCCGATATCGTTATCGTCGAGGGCCTCAACGTCCTCGCGCCCGCCCGGGCGCGCGGCGATGGGAGTCCGGGCCTGGCGATCAGCGACTTCTTCGACTTCGGGATCTACGTCGACGCCTCCAGCCGCGACATCCGCCGGTGGTACATCGAACGCTTCCTTCGCCTGCGCGAGACCGCCTTCGCGGATCCGGCCTCGTACTTCCATCGCTACAGCTCGTTCACCGACGAGCAGGCCGTCGCCCGTGCGGAGGAGCTGTGGGACACCATCAACTGGCCCAACCTGCGTGAGAACGTGGCGAGCACCCGGGGCCGCGCGGACCTCGTGCTGCGCAAGGGCTCGGACCACACCGTCAAGTGGGTCCGCCTCCGCAAGCTCTGACCCTCCGGCCTGAGCAACTTTTGCCGGGTTGCGGCCCTCGATACCGGCGTGTCGAGGGCCACAACCCGGCAAAAGTCGGACCCGGAGGGTCAGAGGGCGAGCTGGGCGCGGACGATGCCGGCCAGGCGGTCGGCGACCTCGGTCGCCTCGGCCTCAGTGGGTGCCTCGACCATGACGCGCACCACCGGTTCGGTCCCTGAGGGGCGCAGGAGCACGCGACCGGTCTCACCGAGCTTGGCGTCGGCGGCGGCGACCTCTCCCTGCAGCACCGGATCGGTCCCGGCACGGTCCTTGTCGACGCCCGAGACGTTCAGCAGCACCTGCGGCAGACGCGTCACGACCGTGGCGAGATCGCTCAACTGCCGCCCCGTGGCTACCATCTCGGCCGCCAGGTGGACCGCAGTGAGGACACCGTCACCCGTCGTGGCGTGGTCGCTCATGATGACGTGTCCGGACTGCTCACCGCCGAGCGTGAACCCGCCCGCGCGCATCGCCTCCAGCACATAGCGGTCGCCGACGGCGGTGCGGACGAGGGTGAGACCGGCTTCCTCGAGGGCCAGCGAGAGGCCGAGGTTGCTCATGACCGTCGCGACGACGGTGTCGTCGGCGAGCCGGCCTTCGCGCTGCTGACGCAGGGCGAGCACCGCGAGGATCTGATCGCCGTCGACCAGACGTCCCTCGGCGTCGACGGCCAGACAGCGGTCCGCGTCTCCGTCGAAGGCGAAGCCGGCATCGGCGCCCTGCTCCACCACCGCACGCCGCAGATCGCCCGGGTGCGTGGAACCGCAGTTCTCGTTGATGTTGAGCCCATCGGGCTCGGCGTGGATCGTGACGACCTCGGCACCGAGCGCCGCGAAGGTCTCCGGACCGACCTCGTGGGCCGCGCCGTTGGCGCAGTCGAGGACGATCCTCATGCCGTCGAGCCGCTCGGAGACCGAGGCGGCAAGATGCTTGACATACGCGCCGAGGCCAGCCCGGCTGTCGCCGACCCGGCCCACGGACGCCCCGGTCGGCCGCTCCCACGGCTCCTGGAGACGCCGTTCGATGGCCGCCTCGATGTCATCGGGCAGCTTGTGCCCGCCGCGCGCGAGGAACTTGATGCCGTTGTCGGGCATCGGGTTGTGCGATGCCGAGATCATGACGCCCATGTCCGCCTCGAGCAACGACGTCAGGTAGGCCGTGCCGGGCGTCGGGACGACCCCGAGCCGATGGACGTCGACCCCCGCAGACGCCAAACCCGCGACCACCGCGGCCTCCAGGAACTCCCCGGAGGCACGCGGGTCGCGGGCGACGACGGCGGTGGGACGCTGATCGGCGAAGGCCCCCGCCTCGCCCAACACGTGGGCGGCGGCGACGGACAGATCCACGGCAAGCTCGGCGGTCAGATCCCGATTGGCCAGACCCCGAACTCCGTCCGTACCGAAGATACGGCCCACCAGCGGATCAGCGCTTGCTGTACTGCGGCGCCTTGCGGGCCTTCTTGAGGCCGGCCTTCTTGCGCTCCTTGATACGCGCGTCGCGCGTGAGGAGTCCGGCCTTCTTGAGCGTGGGGCGGTTGGCCTCGAGATCGACCGCGTTGAGCGCACGGGCCACGCCGAGGCGCAGCGCACCGGCCTGACCGGTCATGCCGCCGCCGTCGACACGCGCGATGACGTCGAAGGACTCCTGCAGACCGGTGGCCGCGAGGGCCTCCTTGGCGATCTGCTGGTGCAGCTTGTTGGGCAGGTACTCCTCGAGCGGCTTGCCGTTGACCGTCCAGGTGCCGGTGCCCGGGAAGATCCGCACACGAGCGACGGCCTCCTTGCGGCGGCCGGTGGCGCTGGCGGGAGCGATGATGGACGGCTTGTCCGTCGAGCCGACGCTCGGGGAGGTCTCCGAGGTGTAGGCGACACCCTCGGCGTTGGCGGTGTACTGGGCGTCTTCGGTGGTGGTCTCAGCCACGGTGAACCTGCTCTTCTCGCTTACTGGGAGATCTGCGCGATCTCGAAGGACTGGGGCTTCTGGGCGGCGTGCGGGTGCTCCGGGCCGGCGTAGACCTTCAGCTTGGTGATGAGCTGACGGCCCAGACGGTTCTTCGGCAGCATGCCGCGGACCGACTTCTCGATCGCCTTGCGGGCATCCTTCTCGAGGAGGTCTCCGTAGGCGGTCTGCTTCAGGCCACCGGGGTAGCCGCTGTGGCGGTACACGTTCTTGTCCGAACGCTTCTTGCCCGACAGCGCCACCTTGTCCGCATTGACGATGATGACGAAGTCGCCACCATCGACGTGCGGAGCGTAGGTCGGCTTGTGCTTGCCGCGCAGCAGCGTCGCCGCCTGGACGGCGAGACGGCCGAGAACGACGTCCTCGGCATCGATGACATGCCACTGACGGTCGATGTCAGCGGGCTTCGGGCTGTACGTGCGCACGGCGTGACCTTCTCGCTTGTCGGTGTTGCTGGATTCGGTGTGGGCGCGGCACGGCTGATGCCGCAGGCACCACGACGTCCAAGCCTAACTGTCGGACCCCAACAGGGTCAAAACGGGGTCCCTGTCGCGGACCCAGAATCGCGCCATGTGAGCACGACCACTACGTTAGAGGTGCTGTCCCACCACGAGACCGCAGAACCGTCTTACGTCACAGGAGACCCAACGTGACCCAGAAGCAGACGCTGACCGTACGCGACAACCGCACTGGCGACGAGTACGAACTCGACATCACCGACGGCGCCATCCGCGCGAGCGACGTAGGCAAGATCGGCAAGACCGAGGACGAGGCCGGCCTGGCCGTCTACGATCCCGGATTCACCAACACGGCCTCCACGCGCAGCGCCGTGACCTTCATCGATGGCGACAAGGGCATCCTCGAGTACCGGGGTTACCCGATCGAGCAGCTGGCCGAGTCCTCGAACTTCCTCGAGGTCGCCTACCTCCTCATCTACGGCGAGCTCCCCACCCGCGAGCAGTACGAGCGGTGGGAGCACGAGATCACCTTCCACACGTTCGTGCACGAGGACATCAAGACGGTCATGCGGGGCTTCCGCTACGACGCCCACCCGATGGGCATGCTGCTGTCGAGTGTCGGCGCGCTGTCGACCTTCTATCCCGAGGCGCGCAACATCACCGACGAGCAGATCCGCCACGAGCAGATCGTGCGGTTGATCGCCAAGATGCCGACGCTCGGGGCCTGGTCCTTCCGTCACGCACAGGGCAAGCCCTATGTGTACCCCGACAACGACCTCTCGTATGCCGAGAACTTCCTGTCGATGCTGTTCCGGATGAGCGAGCCGAAGTACGAACCGGACCCGCGGCTCACCAAGGCCCTCGAGGTGCTGTTCATCCTGCACGCCGACCACGAGCAGAATGCCTCGGCGAATGCCGTGCGCTCGGTGGGCTCTACCCAGGTCGACCCGTACTCGGCGGTCAGCGCCGGCATCGCGGCGCTCTTCGGCCCGCTGCACGGCGGCGCCAACGAGGCCGTGCTGCGCATGCTCAAGCGCATCGGCAGCAAGGAGAAGGTGCCGGCCTTCATCGAGGGCGTCAAGAACGGCGACGAGCGCCTCATGGGCTTCGGCCACCGGGTCTACAAGAACTACGACCCGCGCGCCAAGATCATCAAGAAGGCCTGCGACGAGGTCTTCGAGGTCACCGGCGTCAACCCGCTGCTCGAGGTCGCTCAGGAGCTGGAGAAGATCGCGCTGGAGGACGACTACTTCGTCTCGCGCAAGCTCTACCCGAATGTCGACTTCTACTCGGGCCTGATCTACGAGGCGCTGCAGTTCCCCCCGGAGATGTTCACCGTGCTGTTCGCGATCCCGCGCACGGCCGGCTGGCTCGCGCAGTGGATCGAGCTCGTGGACGACCCGGAGCAGAAGATCGCGCGTCCCAAGCAGATCTACACCGGCGGCCGGGAGCTCGACTTCGTGCCCGCCTCCGAGCGCTGGAAGTAATCACCAGGTGACCGTCGAGGGGACGGGGGGGCCGCCCCCCGGGCCCCGCCCCGCCCCCCCCCCCCCGCCCCGCCCCGCC
>NZ_JAERWM010000003.1:0-78336 GCF_016918125.1 Aeromicrobium sp. YIM 150415
CCTCCCTCCCCACCCCCCGCGGGGGGGGGGGGGGGGGGCGGCCCCCCCCCCCCCCCCCCCCCCCCCCCCCCCCCCCCCCCGCGTCTCAGGCCCTCACGTGACTGCCACGACGCGTCCCTACACTGGACCGGTGCGGATGCGGATCGACCTGGCCTACGACGGGACCGGCTTCAAGGGCTGGGCCACGCAACCGGGTCTGCGCACCGTGCAAGGAGAGCTGGAGACCGCCCTCGGCACCGTGCTGCGCTTGCCCGAGACACCCACCGTCACCTGCGCCGGCCGCACCGACGCGGGCGTGCATGCCAGAGGGCAGGTCGCGCACGTCGATGTCGACTCCCATCCCGGAGTCCTGGAACGCCGGCTGCGCCGCATCGTTCCCCCGGACATCCGCATCAAGGCCGTCACGGCGGCGCCCGAGCACTTCGACGCGCGCTTCGCCGCCCTCGAGCGTCGGTATGTCTATCGGATGACCGATCATCCGGCGGGACCCGATCCGCTGGCCCGGGGGATGATCGTGGCACAACCGCGACCGCTGGACGTCGAGCTGATGAACGCCGCCGCGCGGCACCTGCTCGGAGAGCACGACTTCGCCGCCTTCTGCAAACAGCGCGAGGGGGCGACCACGATCCGCACGCTGCTGGATCTGCGGACCGTTCGAGGCGGCGAGACCCTCGCCACGACCGTGCGCGCCGATGCCTTCTGCCACTCGATGGTGCGCTCGCTCATGGGCTGCCTCGTGGCCGTCGGCGAGCGCCGGTACCCGCCCGAGTTCGCCGCCGAGATCCTGGCTGCGGGGCAACGTGACCCGCGCGTGAAGGTCATGCCCGCCCACGGCCTCGTCCTCGAAGAGGTGCGGTATCCCGATGCCGACGGCCTCGCCGCGCGGGTCACCGAGGCACGACAGCGCCGCGACGGGCGGCCGTGAGCCGCTCATGACCGTCGAGAGCGCCGGGCTGCTGCTGTACCGCCGGCGGGCGGACATCGCCGAGATCCTCCTCGGGCACATGGGCGGGCCCTTCTGGTCGCGCAAGGACGCCGGAGCGTGGTCGATCCCCAAGGGCGAGATCGAGTCGGACGAGGAGCCGCTGGCGTGCGCGCTACGCGAGTTCACCGAGGAGCTGGGCCTGCCGGCACCGGACGGACCCTACATCCCGCTCGGCACGATCCGGCAGTCCCGCAAGATCGTCCACGCCTGGGCGGTCGAGCACGATCTCGATCCGGCGACGATCAACCCCGGCACCTTCACGATGGTCTGGCCACCGAGATCCGGACAGGAACAGGACTTCCCCGAGGTCGACCGCGTCGCCTGGTTCTCCCCTGCCGAGGCCGGCGAGCGCATCGTCGCCGGGCAACGCGAGCTCCTCGACCGCTGGGCGCAGTCGGTGCCACACTGAGCCATGACCTGGGACGAGATCGTGGCCTACCTGCTGGAGTTCCCCTCGACCGAGCTCACGACCACCTGGAACATGCCGGCGGTGAAGGCCGGAGGTGTGCTGGTCGCCTGGTGGCGCGATACCCCGGACAGTCCCGGCTCGATAGCGTTCAAGGTCGCCCCGGATGAGCTCGAGGCCCTGCTCGGCGATCCCGATGCGCCGTACTACACGATCGACCACTTCCGGAAGTTCGGCACGAATGCTGTGCTCGTCCGCCCGGGAGAGGCCGACGCCGACGAACTGCGCGAGCTCTTGACCGATGCGTGGCTGGCCGTCGCCAAGCCACGGGTCCGCAAGGCCTGGCTCGCCGAGCACGAAACTCGCTGACGCCAACCCGGGGGCGGTGAGCCATCAACCGCCGGTCCCCCGCCCGCCGATCGAGTGGTGAGCCACCAACCACCGGCGCCGGCCCGCCTGGTTGACCACACACCGCCCCAGGTGGCCGCGGGGCGCACGGCCTAGGCTGGGACGGTGGGTGAGCAGTACTTCGAGGCCGACCCGTCGTCGGCGGCCGACGAGCGCGAGACGACGGTCACCGTATGGGGCACCGAGCGCCGTTACACGACCTCCGGCGGGGTCTTCGCTCACGGCGCGCTGGACAAGGCGACCGCCCTGCTGCTCCAGCACAGCACGCCCCCGCTCGCCCCGGCCACCGTCCTCGACCTCGGCTGCGGCTGGGGCCCGATCGCCTGTTCCCTGGCCGGAGAGGGGCTCGACGTCTGGGCCGTCGACGTCAACGAGCGCGCGCTCGACCTGACCCGCCGCAATGCTGAGCGCCACGCGCTCGCGGTGCGTGCCGCCCGCCCGGACGAGGTACCGGCCGACGTGACCTTCGATGCGATCTGGTCCAATCCCCCGATCCGCATCGGCAAGGAGGCGCTGCACGAGCTGCTGCTGACCTGGCTGCCGCGATTGTCCCGCTCCGGTGAGGCGCGACTGGTGGTGGGCAAGAACCTCGGCGCCGACTCCCTGCAGCGTTGGCTGGAGCAGCAGGGCTTCCCTACCCGTCGCGAGGCGAGCGCGAAGGGGTTCCGCATCCTCTCGGTCACCCGCCCCTGAGCAGCGACCCGGACACCGTCTTGACCGATACCGCGCCGGGCGACTACCGTCCAAGTTGAACTTGAACTCATCTTATTTTTCGAAGGCAGGCCGATGGAGCAGGAGCCGCACGTCCTCAGCGAGATCGCCGACGGTGTCGGGACGATCACCCTCAACCGCCCCGATCGGCGCAATGCTCTCTCCGTGGAGATGATCGAGGGCCTCGCCTCGACGCTCGACGCGATGAGCACCTCGTCCGACGTCGGCGCCGTCGTCATCCGGGGCGCGGGGCGAGCCTTCTGCTCCGGCGGCGATGTCCGCGACTTCGATGAGCGCGGCGGTGAGGGCAATGGCGCCGAGCAGGTCGATCCCGACGCGATCCGGGCTCAGCAGGAACACCAGCGACGCACCGTCGGTGCCCTCCACCGCTTTCCCAAGCCGGTGCTCGCCTCGATCGGCGGCGCGGCGGCCGGAGCCGGCCTGGGACTGGCGCTCGCGGCCGACCTGCGCATCGGCACACCGCGCAGCGTCTTCGCGACCGCCTTCGCGGGGGTCGGACTGGCCGGAGACTTCGGCGCCGCCTGGTTGCTGCATCACCTGGTCGGACCCGCCAAGGCCCGTGAGCTGATGTTCCTCTCCCCCCGCGTGCGTGGCGAGGAGGCGGCCGGACTCGGACTGCTGAACTGGCTCGTCGAGGAGGACGACCTCGACGAACGGACCGCACAGCTCGCACGGCAGCTCGCCGAAGGCCCCTCGCACGCGCTGGAGGGCATGAAGCTCAATCTGCTCGAGGCACCACTGGTGGACCTGGACTCCTCGATGGACGCCGAGGTGCCCCGCCATAAGCAGACCGGGCTCACCGCCGATCACATCGCCGCCGTGCGCGCCTTCGTCGACAAGCAGACGCCGACCTTCCCCCGAGGCTGGCACACCCCCTGACCCCGAGCCGGCGAAGATCGCCGGCGACCGAGAGGAACACCATGGAATTCACCTTCTCCGAGCGCAGCCGCGAATATCAGGACAAGCTGCTCGCCTTCATGGACGAGCACGTCTACCCCTCCGAGAGCGTCTATCACACGCAGATGGCCGAGTCGGGCAATCCGAACTTCCACCCGCCGGTGCTCGAGGAGCTCAAGGCCGAGGCCCGCTCGCGTGGCCTGTGGAACCTCTTCCACCCCCACCAGAACGAGGAGTGGGGCTCGCCCGGTCTCAGCAATCTCGACTACGCCCCGCTCGCGGAGATCATGGGCCGGAGCCCGCATCTGGCCCCCGAGGCCTGCAACTGCAATGCCCCCGACACCGGCAACATGGAGGTGCTCCAGCTCTTCGGCACCGATGAGCACAAGGAGAAGTACCTCAAGCCCCTCCTGGCGGGCGAGATGGCCTCGGCCTTCTGCATGACCGAGCCGGCCGTCGCCAGCTCCGATGCCACCAATGTCCAGCTCTCGATGACCCGCGACGGTGACGAGTACGTGCTCAACGGGCGCAAGTGGTTCGCCTCGAATGCGCTACACGCGAACTGCCGGGTCCTCATCGTCATGGGCAAGACCGATCCGCAGGCGGCGACCCACCGCCAGCAGTCGATGATGGTGGTGCCGCTCGACACCCCCGGGGTGACCATCGTGCGCGGGCTGCCGGTCTTCGGTTACCAGGACCGCGAGGGTCATGCCGAGATTCTCTTCGAGGACGTCCGGGTGCCGACAACGGCGCTGCTGGCCGGCGAGGGCGACGGCTTCATGATCAGCCAGGCGCGCCTCGGGCCGGGGCGGATCCACCACTGCATGCGCTCGATCGGCATGGCCGAGCGCGCACTGGACCTGATGATCAGCCGCGCGCAGGAACGCGTCACCTTCGGCGAGCCGGTGGCCAACCGCTCCAATATCCAGGACTGGATCGCCGAGGCCCGCATCGATATCGAGATGATCCGACTGCTGACCCTCAAGACCGCCTGGCTGATGGACACCGTCGGGAACCAGAAGGCGCGGACCGAGATCGCGGCCATCAAGGTCGCCGGCCCGCAGGTGGCCCTCAAGATCATCGATCGGGCGATCCAGGTGCACGGCGGCGCCGGCGTCACCGATGACGTCCCGCTCGCGGGCTTCTACGCGCACCAGCGGACGCTGCGGATCGCCGACGGACCCGACGAGGTGCACAAGCGCACCATCGCCCGCGGCGAGCTCAAGCGGATGCGCGAGAGCGTCGCGGCCGGCTGACGTCCAGCCCGATCACGAGGGGCGGCGGGGAGTCATCCCCGCCGCCCCTCGCTCATGTCTCACCCGTCACAGGCGCAGCGCATTGCACCACAACCGGGTGCAGGTGTCGACGAGGTGATCGCCATCGGGGATCTCCTTCAGGACGAAGGCGCTGAACGCTAGTCGGCTGACCATGCTCGACAGCGCCCACGAGGCCACCAGCGAGTCGAGGTCGGGGTCGACGAGCCCGCGCTCCTGCAGGTCGGCGATGCTGCGGGCGTTGCGCTCCACGAAGGCCCGCGCGCGCTCCTGGCGCACCTCCCGCACCCGCGGATCGACATTGGCCACCTGCTCCAGCAGCTGCATCAGCTTGGCATTGCGGCGGTAGCTCTCGAAATAGCTCCGGTTGCTGGCCGCGATCACCGCCACCGGGTCGTCGTCCTCACTGACCCTCGACACCCCCGGATGGAGCATCTCGTTCTTCGTCATCTCCATGACGGCGGCGAAGATCTCCTCCTTGCTGGTGAAATAGGTGTAGAACGACCCTGTCGAGCAGCGGGCCTCCGCCGTGATGTCGGTCAGCCGCGCGTCGAGATAGCCGTCGCGCTCGAACACGACCCGGGCGGCGTCGATGAGCGCCTGCCGGGTCCGGGCACCCCGTGGGGTGACCGGTGTCCGTCGGTTGTCGTCCTCAGCCACGCGCGCCTCCTTGCTCGTCACGCCGTCCGGCGGCGCACCGCACCCATCTTGCCCGAGCCGGGCGACCGCATCGCTCAGCGGGCGTGCGTGACACCGCCGTCGACGACCAGAGTCGAGCCCACGACGTAGTCACCCGCACGAGAGGCCAGGTAGATGGCGGCACCCGCCATGTCCTCGGGCGTGCCGATACGTCCCGAGGGGACACCGGTCACGACCTCGTCGGCACGATCGCGGGCATCCTGGTTCATCCGCGAGGCGAAGGCGCCCGGCGCGATCGCCGAGACCACGATGCCGTCCTCGACGAGCCGAACCGCCATCCGCCGCGTCAGCTGGATGACCGCGGACTTCGAGGCGTGATAGGAGTACGTCTCCTGCGGGTTGAGCGAGATGCCGTCGATCGAGGCGATGTTGATGACCTTGGCCAGATGATCGCCATTGCGCCGGGCGAACAACGGAGCGAGCGCTTGCGTGAGGAAGAACGGCGTCTTCACGTTCAAGTCCATGACCTTGTCCCAGCCGGACTCGGGGAATTCCGCGAAGGGTGCGCCCCAGGCCGCACCGGCGTTGTTGACGAGGATGTCCAGGGAGTCCTCGAGCTCGCCGTACCGCGCGACGAGATCGGCGATGCCCTCGGTCGTCGAGATATCACCGGGCAGCGCCACACAGTGGCCCAGCTCCGACAGCTCGCGGGCGGTGGCCTCGCATTCGTCGGCCTTGCGGGCCGTGATGTAGACGCGCACGCCGCTACGCACATAGCCCTCGGCGATCATCTTGCCGATGCCGCGCGAGCCACCGGTGACGATGGCCGTGCGCCCGTCGAGGGAGAAGAGGGTATCGAGGTCCATGGATGCTCCTAGTCGGTCAGGCGGGCAGGTCGACGAGATCGGCGAGATCGGCGCGGTGGACGGCGGGGGTGCCCAGCGCCAATTGATCGGCCTTGGCTCGTTTGAGATAGAGGTGCACGGGATGCTCCCACGTCATGCCGATGCCACCGTGCAGCTGCAAGGCCTCCTCGGCGGCATGGACGGCGACATCGGAGCAGTAGGCCTGCGCGAGCGCCTGTGCCGTGGCGGCGTCCTCGTCGCCACGTGCCCGCGTGTCGGCGGCATAGCGCGCCACCGCCCCGGCCTGGGTGACCTGGAGGAAGAGATCCGCCAGCCGGTGCTTGATCGCCTGGAAGGAGCCGATGGGCCGGGCGAACTGGATACGGGTCTTGACGTAGTCCACGGTCGCCTCGAGGCACCAGGACGCGATGCCGTACTGCTCGCTGGCCAGCAGCGCCTGTCCGGTGGAGAGCGCCTCGTCGACCGCCTGGACGGCACTCGTCCCGCCGAGGACGAGACGGCCGTCGCCCTTCGTCCGGACCGTCGCCAGCTGACGGCTCATGTCGAGGGAGGTCAGCGCGGTCGTCTCGACCTCGTCGCGGGAGTAGACCCGCAGCTCCAGCTCGTCGTCGCCCGCCACGGGCACCACGAAGAGATCGGCATCGAGGGCCCCGGCGACCGGGCCGATGTCCGCACCCGGCTCTCCGGCCTGCCAGGCACCGGCCCGGGCGCTCCACGGGAGCACGAGCACGGCCGTGACCTCGCCCGCCGCCAGCCGCGGCAGGACGGTCTCGTCGCCGGCGACCGCGAGAGCCGTCGTGGCGATGACCGCGCTGGTCAGGAACGGCACGGGCGCGACCGCGCGGCCGATCTCCTCGAGGACCACGGCGGCCTCCCGTGCGCTCGCACCGGCGCCGCCGTGGTCCTCGGAGATCAGGAGACCCGCGAGCCCCAGGTCGCGGGCGAGCGCGTCCCAGGCCGCCGACCGATCGGCGGACGGATCGTCGTAAAGAAGGGCCGTGGCCTCCTGCGGGGCGCGACGCTTGAGCGCGGCGCGGACGCTGTCGCGCAGCGACAGCTCGACATCGGAGTACAGCAGATCGCTCATGCCAGCACCTCGCAGAAGGAAAGACGGTAGCGAGGCGCCGGCATGACACCCCACCGATGACTCACTCGCTGACGCTCGCTCATCGCGGCACCTCGTTGAAGGGGACGCCCTTGTCGGGGCGCTGTTCGGCGGGCAGGCCGAGCACCCGCTCGGCGATGACATTGCGCATGATCTCGCTGGTGCCGCCTTCGATCGAGTTGCCCTTGGCGCGCAGATAGCGGAATCCCGGCTCGCGCCCGAGGAAGGACGCGGAGACCGAGCGGACCATCGTCCAGTCGTCGTACAGCAGGCCGGCATCGGGGTCGAGCTCGAGGGCGAAGCCGGTGATGGCCTGGGCCTGCTGGGCGAAGGCCAGCTTCATCGCCGAGCTCTCCGGTCCGGGCTGACCGGCCGCGAGCTGCTGCCGCACCCGCTCACCGGCGATGCGCGTGACCTCCGACTCGACCCACCAGCGCAGGAGCTCCTCGTGGGCCGCCGCGGTGCGGAGCTCCGGCTCCTCGCGCCAGCGGCGCGCGACGAGACCGATCTGGCCGGCCTCCCGATCGGCCCCGGCGCCGATCGCGACACGTTCGTTGTTGAGGGTCGTCGTGGCGACCTTCCAGCCCTCGCCGACCGCACCGATCCGGTCGGCATCGGGCACCCGGACGCCGCTCAGGAAGACCTCGTTGAACTCGGCCTCGCCGGTGATCTGGCGCAGCGGCCGGACGTCCAGGCCGGGATCGGACATGTCGACGACGAAGTAGCTGAGGCCGGCGTGCTTCGGCACGTGCACATCGGTGCGGGCCACCAGGATCGCGCGCTGCGCGTTGTGAGCACCGGAGGTCCAGACCTTCTGGCCGTCGACGACCCAGGTGTCGCCGTCGGGTACGGCGCGGGTGGCGACAGCGGCGAGATCCGACCCCGCCCCGGGCTCGGAGAACAGCTGGCACCAGATCTCCTCGCAGGTGAACAGCGGTCGCAGGTAGCGGCGCTGCTGCTCCTCGGTGCCGAAGGCGAGCAGCGTGGGCGCGGCCATCCCCAGGCCGATCCCGTTGCGGGAGGCATCGGGCGCGGGCGCGCCCGCTTCGGCGAGGCGCTCCTCGACGATGGCGTTCAGCTCCCGGGGAAGCCCCAGCCCGCCGAGGCCCTCGGGAAAGTGCACCCAGGCGAGTCCGGCATCGAAGCGTGCGCCGAGGAACTCCTCGGTGGACAGCCGTCCTGGATCGTGCTGGAACAGCAGGTCGTCGACCCGCTCCCTCAGGTCGCGCGCGTTGTCCACTCAGAACCCCTCTCCTCGGGCGACGGCAGTCCGATCACGGCGGACTGCACCGCCGCGATCGAGTGTGACGTGGCTCGCCACCTATGTCAAACTTGAACTCACATTCAACACAGGAGGATCCATGACCGCACCCCTGCGCCCCACGACCATCACCGAGCTGGAGGCCCTCGTCGGGACCGAGCTCGGCCCGTCCGCCTGGCACACGCTGACCCAGGACGAGATCGACCGGTTCGCCGATGTCACCGGCGACCATCAGTGGATCCATGTCGATCCCGATCGCGCCGCGGAGGGGCCCTTCGGCGGCACCATCGGCCACGGCCTGTTCACGCTGTCCCTCGGGCCCGCGATGATGGAGGAGCTGATGGCCTTCGACGGCTTCCTGCACAGCCTCAACTACGGCTACGACAAGGTGCGGTTCCCCCACCCCCGCCCGGTCGGCAGCCGCGTGCGGATGCGGGCGACCGTGACCCGCGTGGACCGCGCGGGCGATGACGCCGCGCAGATCGTGACCACCCAGTACTTCGAGGCCGAGGGCATCGACAAGCCGATCTGCGTCGCCGAGTCGATCGGCCGCTTCACCGAGCATCCGCGCTGAGGATCACCGGCGCCGCTGACGCAGCACCGCCTCCCAGATGCCCATGATCCGCTCGACGACCTCGTCGGGGGTGAGCTCACCGGCGGCGATCAAGGGAGCCAGCTCGTCGTTCATCCCCGCACCCATGAAGGCGAGCATCTGCGGATCGGCGACGGGGTCGATCCGGCCATCGTCCACCGCCCGCTGCAGATAACGGGCGGTGCGCTCCCGGGCGCTGCGACGGATCGGATTCCAGACCCGCGCGATGTCCTCATCGGCCAGCGACTGGTGGTCGAGCACCACGATCAGCGAGCGGTACTCCACGACCACCTCGAGCGTGGTGCCCGTCGTGCGGCGGAGGACGGCCAGGATGTCGTCGTCCTCCGCCGCACTCACGTGCTGCGCCTCGAGGAAGGCATCGCGCACCTGCTCGGCCAGGACCGCGAAGACCTCGGCCTTCGAGGCGAAGTACACGTAGAAGGTCGCCCGGCTGACACCCGCCTCCGCGGTGATGTCCGCGATGGTCGCCGCCCCGTAGCCCAATCGCTCGAAGACCGACCGCGCCGCCGTCAGCAGTTCGGCCCGCCGCGGGGAGTCGACTCGATCATGCGCCTCGCGCGTGGTCCACCCGGTACTCGACATGGACCCACACTAGCCGTTGACGTTGACGTCAACGGCGGTATGCTCACAGTGGTCGACATCACGAGCAGCAGGAGTCCGCAATGAAGGTCCTCATCGCCAACCGAGGCGAGATCGCCGTCCGTATCGCCCGTGCGGTCCGTTCCCTCGGATGGGTCCCGCAGCACGTGCACGCTGCCGGCGAGCCTTCCCTGGACCCGTCCTCCCACCGGCTGCCGGACTCCGGTGTGAGCGGCTACCTGAACGTCGGCGCGATCATCGAGGCTGCCCGCCAGACCGGCTCCGAGGCCGTCCATCCCGGCTACGGATTCCTCAGCGAGAGCCCTGAGCTGGCCGAGGCCTGCGCGTCCGCGGGCCTCGTCTTCGTGGGTCCCGACGCCGGAGCGCTGCGGCTCTTCGGCGACAAGGGAGCCAGCCGCGACCACGCGCGGTCGGTCGGCGTGCCCGTGCTGGCCTCGACCCCCTCCCCCGCCGACACCGGACAGATCGCCGACCTGCTGGCGAAGCATCCGGCCGGCGTCATGGTCAAGGCGGTCGTGGGGGGCGGCGGCCGCGGCATGCGCGCGGTGACCGATCCCGAAGAGCTCGAGAGCGCCGTCGCGCGCTGCTCCTCGGAGGCACAGCGCGCCTTCGGCCGTGGCGATGTCTACGCCGAGCGGCTGATGCCGGCCGCCCGGCACATCGAGGTCCAGGTGATCGGCGACGGCCAGGGCCGCACCGCCGCGCTCGCCGAACGCGACTGCAGCGTCCAGCGTCGCCACCAGAAGGTCCTCGAGATCGCTCCGAGCCCGGCGCTGACGGATGCGCATCGCGAGCGCCTCATGGCCGACGCGCTCGCACTGCTCGACCCGCTGGACTACCGCGGACTCGCCACCGTCGAATTCCTCGTCGATGCCGACGAGCTCGTCCGCACCGGCAAGCTCGATCACGTCTTCATCGAGGCGAACCCCCGCTTGCAGGTCGAACACACGATCACCGAGGAGTTGCTCGGCACCGACCTGGTCACCCTCCAGCTCCAGGTCGCCACCGGCCGCACACTGGGCGATCTCGGGGTCGCCGACCGCATGGTCGCGCCGCCCGCCGGCCGCTTCGCGATCCAGTCGCGGGTCAACGCCGAACAGGTGGTGAACGGCACGCTGAGCGCGACGACGGGCACGATCGAGCATGTCGAACTGCCCACCGGCGCGCGCGTCGACACCTATGTGACCACCGGGACGGTCGTCGACGGCACCTTCGACTCCCTCCTCGCCAAGGTCGTCACGGTCACCGAGGGGGACTTCGCGGCCGCCTGCGCGGATGCCGTCAAGGCCCTCGACGGCCTCGTCCTCGACGGCGTCGGCACCAACATCGGGCTGCTGCGCGAGATCCTCATCGACCCTGTGGTCACCGAGGGCACGATGACGACCGCCTACCTCGACGAGCGGCTCGCCCACGAGGCCCCCGACGCCCCCGCGACCGCCGGCGAGGTGGCCGCTCCCCTCGGTGGCACCGTCCTCTCGGTCGATGTCGAGCCCGGCACGAGCGTCGGACCACGGCGCAGCATCGTGACCCTGGAGTCGATGAAGATGGAGCACCCGGTGACCGCGGGCGCACCCGGCACGGTGACGGAGGTGCTGGTGCACGTCGGTGAGCAGGTCGCCGCCGGCCAGCTGATCGCACGCCTCGACATCAGCGAGGCCGCCGAGCACGATGCCGACGAGGAGGCCGCCGAGCACGACCTCGACCACGTCCGGCCCGATCTGGCCGAGCTGCGCGACCGCGTTGCCCAGACCCGCGACGCCGCCCGCCCCGAGGCGGTGGCACGACGGCACGCCAAGGGCCACCTCACCGCCCGCGAGTCCATCGACGCCCTCGTCGACGCCGAGAGCTTCCTGGAATACGGCACCTTCCCGGTCGCGGCACAACGCAGCCGGCGCGATATCGACGACCTCATCGCCAACACCCCCGCGGACGGCATCATCACCGGCCTGGCCCGGATCGACGAGGTCGACTGCGCCGTACTCGCCTACGACTACACGGTGCTGGCAGGCACCCAGGGGTACTACAACCACAAGAAGACCGACCGGATGATCCAGGTCGCCCGACAGCGCGAGGTGCCGCTGGTGCTCTTCGCCGAGGGCGGCGGCGGGCGCCCCGGCGACACGGACACCTCCGACATCTCCGCGGCCGGACTCAATGTGACGACCTTCGCCGCGATGGGCTCCCTGAGCGGGCTGGTGCCGACGATCGGCATCGTCACCGGCCGCTGTTTCGCCGGCAACGCCGCCCTACTGGGCTGTTGCGATGTCATCATCGGCACCGAGGACGCCAACCTCGGCATGGCCGGTCCCGCGATGATCGAGGGCGGCGGCCTCGGCCAGTTCTCCCCTGAGGACATCGGTCCGATGGACGTCCAGTCCGCCAACGGCGTGGTCGACATCCTCGTCGAGGACGACACCGCCGCGATCAGGGCCGCACAGCGCTATCTCTCCTATTTCACCGGCCGGACCGCCGAGTGGACTGCCGCCGACCAGCGCCGGCTGCGTCATGCCATCGGTGAGAACCGCAAGCAGGTCTACGACATCCGCCGGCTCATCGAGCTCCTCGCGGACGACGACTCCGTGCTGGAGCTGCGCGCCGGCTTCGCCCCTGGCGCCATCACCGCCCTGGTGCGGATCGAAGGCCGGGCAGTCGGCCTGATCGCCAACAACCCGGCCCACCTGGGCGGCGCGATCGACGCCGACGGCGCCGACAAGATGGCCCGTTTCCTGCAGCTGTGCGATGCGCACGGCCTCCCGGTCGTGTCGCTCTGCGACACCCCGGGCTTCATGGTGGGGCCCGAATCGGAGAAGACCGCGACGGTCCGCCACTTCAGCCGACTGTTCGTCATCTCCTCCCATCTGCGAGTGCCGGTCATGACGATCGTGCTGCGCAAGGGCTACGGGCTCGGAGCCCAGGCGATGGCTGCCGGCAGCTTCATGGCCACCATCGCGACGATCGCGTGGCCCACCGGAGAGATCGGCGGCATGGGCCTGGAAGGAGCGGTGCGCCTCGGCTTCTCCAAGGAATTGGACGCGATCACCGATCCCGGCCAGCGTGAGCGCCGCTATCAGCAGCTGATCGACGAGCACTATGAGACCGGCAAGGCCATCAACGGCGCCATGAAGCACGAGTTCGACGAGGTCATCGACCCCGCCGACTCACGGCGGTGGATCCTCGCGACCCTCGGCCAGCACACCCCCGCCGAACGCGGCACCCGCTATATCGACACCTGGTGAGAGAGGACTCCCCCATGAGCGAGCGACCAGTGAGCACCACCGATCTCGACTCCTACATCGCCGATCTACGACAGCTGCAGGCACGCCGCCGTCCCGCCGAGATCCCCGATCACGTCGTCTACCCGGCCGGTGAGATCACCATCCCGGCCCACGTCAGCCACTGGGCCGCGCAGCGTCCCGCTACCACGGCACTGACCTTCGAAGGCACCGCCTTCACCTATCCCGAGCTCGACGACCTGCATCGCCGGCTCGCCGGGTGGATGGCGGACCAGGGCATCTCGCGCGGGGACCGTGTCGCGGTCTACCTCGGCAACAGCCCCGAGTTCGTCATCGCCTTCCTGGCCATCCTGCGCCTCGGTGCCGTGCACGTCCCCGTGAACCCGATGTTCGCCCCGGCCGAGCTCACCCATGAGCTGCGCGATGCGGAACCAGGGCTGGTCCTCACCAACCGTGCGCTCGCGTCGACCGTGGAGGAGGTACAGCCCCGCCTCGACAGCCCGGTGCCGGTACTGATCGTCGAGGACGGATGGGCCGATGCCATCGCCCATGAGCCGTTCACCGGGGACGACGGCGACCTCGATGCCCTCGCCGCGCTCAACTACACCGGCGGCACGACCGGCCTGCCGAAGGGCTGCCAGCACACCCAGCGGCACATGCTCTACACCGCCGCGTCGGCGACCACGGCGACCCAGCTCTCCGCCGAGCCCGGCTTCACCAGCCTGTGCTATCTGCCGATCTTCTGGATCGCCGGCGAGGATCTCGGCATCCTGCTGCCCTTCGTGCTGGGCGGCACGAGCGTGCTGATGGCGCGCTGGGACGCCGCGACGACGCTGGACGCGATCGAGGCCTTCGGCGTCAGCGTCATGACCGGCACGGTGGAGAACTACCTGGAGCTGATGGCGCGCCCCGATATCGGCGAGCGCGACCTGTCGTCGCTGGTCGACCCCCAGGCCGTGTCCTTCGTCCGCAAGATGACTCCGCAGGTGCGCGCCGACTGGGCCGCCGCAGCGCCGTCGAGCGGGACGCTGCGCGAGTCGTCCTACGGGATGACGGAGACCCACACGATCGACTGCGTGCCCTACGGCTTCGCGACCGACGACGAGGATCTCCTGGCCGAGCCGGTATTCTGCGGCCTGCCGGTGCCGGGGACCGACATCGCGGTCGTCGAGTTCGGCACCCAGACTCCCCTGTCATTGGGCGAGGTCGGCGAGATCATCGTCCGCAGCCCCTCGGTGACCGATGGCTACTGGCGCAACCCTGAGGCGACGGCCGATCAGCTCGTCGACGGCTGGATCCACACCGGCGACAACGGCCGCATCGACGAGCAGGGTCTGCTGCACTACCTCGGCCGCCGCAAGGAGATGATCAAGGTCAAGGGCATGAGCGTGTTCCCCGCCGAGATCGAGGTGTTGCTCGCCCAGCATCCGCTGGTGGAGTCCGTGGCCGTGGTCCCGACCGATGATCCGGACTCCGGCCAGCGTCCGGTGGCCTTCGTGCTGCCGGCGGAGGGGGCGACGGTGACGGCCGAGGAGCTGGTCTCCTGGAGCCGCGAGAACATGGCGACGTACAAGGTGCCGCTCGTCAAGGTCGTCGGCGCCCTGCCGATGACCGCGACCGGCAAGGTCCGCAAGCACGAGCTCGCCGAGGATGCCGCGGCCCTCAACCGCTGAGCAGCTCAGCTCCGAGTCGGCCGTCCCTCCACGAGGGGCGGCCGACCTTTTCCCTTCCGGGCACCGGCGGTAGCTGGTCAACCCTTCCCTCGCGGTGGCGGTAGGTGGTCAACCCCATCGGACGCGGATAACGTTGCTGCCCTACCGCCACCCCGCCACCGTGCCCGCCACTCCGCTCACCGCACCCGCCGGTGAGCGGCGGTAGGGCAGCAACCCCATTCGGGCCAGGAAAGGTTGACCGACTACCGCCGTCACGTGCGAAAGGTTGATCAGCTACCGGCGGCGTGGCGGAAAGGTTGAGGGTCTACCGCCAAGGGCGGGGTGGAGCGCCGACGCAACACGGGAGGGGTCCGTCACCATGGCGACGGACCCCTCCCGTGTTTCCGGCCGGCTCACACGTGGACGGGTGCGCTGTCCTCCTCGGACTCATGTTCGTGCTCGGCCGGCTTGGTCACGAGGCTCACGACGACCATCGCGACGATCGAGAGCGGCAGGCCGATGAGCACCTCGGACGAGGCCGGCATGTCGAATCCGATGAAGGCGACGGCGAAGGAGATCGACCCGACCAGCAGGCCGGCGGTGGCCCCCGCGGTTGTGGCCTTCGACCACCAGATGCCGAGCACCATCGGGGCGAAGCACGACGCGGCGAGCAGGCCGACCGCCGCGGTGTAGAGCACCACCAGGAACTCCGGCGGGTTCATCGCCAGCACGATCGCGATCAGACCGATGACCCATGTGGTCGCTCCGGCCACGCGGACGATCGACTTCTCACTGGCATCGGGCTTGAGCAAGGTCGCGTAGATGTCGTGCGCCACGGCCGAGTTACAGGCCATCAGCAGGCCGGCCGTCGTCGACATGATCGCGGCGAGGACCGCGGCGGCGATGATGCCCTGCATCAGCGGATTGAGCACGGTCTCCGAGAGAGCGAAGAAGACGGCGTCCGGATCGGAGAGGTCGATATCGCCCATCAGGACGGCCGCGCCCGGTGTCAGCACGAAGGTGATCATCAGCATCATGGCACCGAAGATCAGCATCGCCACATTGAGCGAGATGCGCGCCGACCGCACGTCCTTGGACGAGTACACCCGCATGATGACGTGCGGCGTGACCGAGATGGCCGCGGCCCAGGTCACCAGCGCTCCGACATAGGAGGCCATGGGCAGCGCGGCGAAGGCGCCCAGGTTCGGGAACCGGTCCATCGCCTCGTTGTAGCTCGCACCGTAGCCGTCCATCGCCGTCAGCACCGCGACCGCGAATCCCGCGACGGCCGCGACCATGAGGATGCCCTGGAAGATGTCATTCCAGGTGACCGACAGGAAGCCGCCGATCGCCACGTAGAGCACGAAGGCGATGCCCGCACCCCACAGCCCCCACCGGTAGTCCACGCCGAGCACATAGGTGGCCACGATGCTGGCGCCCTTCAGCTGGGCGACGATATACGCCGAGCTCGCCAGCACGATGATGATCGGCACGGTCCAGGCGATGATCTTGCTGTTGTACCGCCAGCGGAAGTAGTCCGGCACCGTGTAGCGCCCCAGTTGGCGCAACGGGCGCGCCACGAGGATCGACGCGACGACGAAGCC
This sequence comes from Aeromicrobium sp. YIM 150415, assembly GCF_016918125.1. Taxonomy (NCBI): domain Bacteria; kingdom Bacillati; phylum Actinomycetota; class Actinomycetes; order Propionibacteriales; family Nocardioidaceae; genus Aeromicrobium; species Aeromicrobium sp. YIM 150415. The sequence continues at coordinate 16,276 of NZ_JAERWM010000003.1, forward strand.
GACCGGCGCGCCGGCGAGGAGGGCCGACCCATAGGGCCAGCCGAGTGCCAGTCCGGTGCCCACGGTCGCGAGGACCGAGCCGCCGCTGGCCAGCGAGGCCAGGAAGGCCCAGGAGTTGGTGAACGTGCCGAGGCTACGCCCGGCGACGAAGAACTCGTCGGTGGAACCCTTCACCCGACGGTGGGCCATGACACCGATGACGACGAGGACCAGGAAGTAGAGGACGACGATCGCGATGGCCATGCTCACTCACCGTCCTTGTCGGCCAGCGCCACGATGAGCCCGAGCAGCGGGGCGACGATCATCAGCCCGAACATCATCCACGCGAAGACGCTGACGCGCGCGAGCGTCGTCTCGTGCGTCCACGGCAGATAGGCGACCACGGCGTACACCACGATTCCCAGCAACAGTCCCGCTTCCCAGCGCGACATGGTCGGTCTCTTCATCGGGTTTCCTTCTCCTCGTCTCGAGCGTTGACGTTGACGCCACCGTCAAAGGCCACCCTAGGATGAGAGCTGCATCACGCACAAGTCAGGGACCGGATGTCTGCGATGCTGAGCTGGTGAGAGTCGTACCCGCCACGCGTTTCGATGACGTGGCCACGATGGTCGGGCCCAAACGGCCCGATGCCAATGTCTGCTGGTGCCTGAGCTACCGGGTGCCAGGACGGGTCAACCGCTCGCTCTCCGGTCCCGCACGCGGGGACCGCGTCCGCGAGCTGATGGCCGGCGGACCACCCGGGGTGCTGGCCTACGACGGCGACGAGGTGGCCGGCTGGGCGGCCATCCATCCGCGCGCCGATACGAGCTTCGCCACGAACCGCCGGATCCCCCACGTCGACGATCTCGATGTCTGGTCGCTCTGGTGCGTGCGGGTCCGCCCCGGCCACCGCGGGCAGGGCATCAGCCACGACCTCGTGGCCGGAGCGGTGGACTTCGCCCGGTCCCAAGGCGCCCCGGCGGTCGAGGCCTACCCGGTCGACAACGGGGGCGAGAAGGTCGATCTCACGATGGCCTATGTGGGCACACGGGCACTCTTCGAGCACGCCGGCTTCACCCACGCCGCCGACACGGACTCGGTGCTCAACGGCTTCCCCCGTGTGCTGATGCGGCTCGACCTCCGCCCGTGAGGCTCAGCGGCTGGCGTCGAGGATCCACGGCCGCCCGAGCGCCAGCAGTCGCCGATCGGCCGTGAGGAAGGCCAGCTGCTCGGCTGCCGCCTGCGCCACGAGCGCACGGTCGAAGGGATCGTGTCCGGCGAGCTCGGGGAGCTCCCCCATCGCCTCGGCATGCTCACCGACCCAGGACAGCTGCCGGAGCCCGACATCGTCGAGGATCGAGCAGAGACCCTCGGGCATGCGCAGCTTTCCTCGCATCGCCTTGATCTGCAGCTCCATGACGCTGATCGCCGAGTAATAGGCTGGATGCCGAGTCCCGATGGCCTCGGCGGCTTCCGGCCCCAGCCTGTTATCACCCTCCGTCAGCCAGACGATGAGATGCGTGTCAAGCAGGATCATCGAGCCCGAGATCCTCATCGAACATCGCACGGACCTCGGCGTCCGCCTCCTCAGTGAAGGCCTCCTCCCAGCGATCTCCGAACAGACCCGGCCGCGAGCCGAACAGCGGCACTCGCGGTCGCACCGACCGCCACTCCATGATCGGCGTGCCGGCACGGGCGACGATGACGGTCTCCCCTGCCTCGACGGCACGCGCGAGCCGCGACATCTGCGTCTTGGCCTCGTGGATGTTGACGGTGATGCTCATAGGACCAGGTTAGTCCAGTGGACTAACCTGGTTCACCGTCGTTGGCGCAGCGGAACCCCGTATTGGCCGATGCCGAATCGGGGGTATTGGCCGATCGAGCGGCGACCCGATAGCGGTGGCAGTACGAGTCGTGGCAGAGATAGGAGCCGCCGCGCATGACCCGCCGGTCGCCCGCCTCCGGTCCTCGCGGGCTCTGGACGGGCGACTGGGCGTAGTAGTCGGCCGAGAACCAGTCGGCGCACCACTCCCAGACGTTGCCGCTCATCTGCCAGAGTCCGTAGTCATTCGGCGCATAGGACTTCACCGGAGCCGTCGTCAGGAAGCCGTCGTCCAGGGAGTTCTCGACCGGAAATCGACCCTGCCAGATATTGCAGCGCCACCGGCCACGGGGTGTGAGCTCATCCCCCCATCCGAAACGCGCCTGTGCCAGGCCCCCACGCGCCGCGTACTCCCACTCGGCCTCCGTGGGAAGGCGCTTGCCCGCCCACGCGCAATACGCCTGCGCGTCGTTCCAGGTCACATGCACGACCGGATGGTTCTGTCGTCGTGCGATATCCGATCCTGGGCCCTCAGGCGCCCGCCAGCAGGCATCCGCGACGGCCAACCACCAGGGAGCCTCCGCGACGCGCTGCACCACATCGGCCGGGTTCCCCTCGAACGCCAGGTGGAAGACCGCCGAGACACCCAGCTCCTCGGCCTCGGTCCGGTACCCGGTGGCCTTGACGAAGGTCGCGAACTGCGCATTGGTGACGGCCGTCGCGTCGAGGTGGAAGGCCGGCAGCTCGACCTCGTGCACCGGTATCTCGCCGTCGTCGCGATAGCCCTCGTCGAAGGGATCCCCCATGAGGAAGGACCCGGCGGGGACCCGCAGCTGCCCGCGCGTGGATCGCCGATCGGGTGCGGGCGCGCTCAACGCGACACTCGTGCCCGGCCCCGTGCCGGGAGCGCAGCACGCGCTCACCGCTCGGCCGCCGATGTCTCGAGCCGCAGGGTGCGCACCCAGATCCGCACACAGGTCTCCACCATGTCCTCGTCGTCGCGCTCCGAGCCGAGCACATAGCAGGAGTACGCCAGGCGCCCGATGGTGGCCGAGAAAGCGGCCGCCATCAGCCACGCGTCCAGCTCGGCATCGGCGAGCCCGTCCTCCTGTAGCCGAGCGATCCACCGGGCATTCACCTCGACGAAGGCGGTATCGCGGGCGAGACGCCACTGGGCGAACTCCGGATCGATCGCGCTGGCCTGCTCCAGCAGGCGCATCAGGTCCGCATTCTCCCGATAGCCGCGCAGGAAGGCCCGATGGGAGGCCCGGATCCGATCCGCGAGGCTGGCATGTTCCACCGAGGCCGCCTCCATCACCGGATGCAACATGCCCTCGTTGACATTCTCCAGCACGGCCAGGAGGACCTCCTCCTTGCTGGCGAAGTAGGTGTAGAACGAGCCCACCGCGATACCGGCCTCGGTCGCGATGTCCACCAGTCGCGAGTCGAGGAAGCCGTCACGGGCGAAGACCGTGCGCGCCCCCTTCACCAAGGCCTCGCGGGTGCGACGGCCACGGGACGTCGTGGGGAACTCCCGATCCTGGGGAGCCGCGAAACGACCGGAGGTGGGGAGCGGGGTCCGGTCCGCGGTCACCGCTCACCTCCTGACATTCGTGGCGAGCGTCGACCAGTCGAGTGCTCGCTTCTGGATCTTGCCGGTGCCGCCCTTCGGCAGGGTGTCGACGAATCGCACCTCGTGCGGCACCTTATAGGCCGAGAGCCGCTCCTTGGCCCAGAGCCGGAGCTCCGTCGTGTCGAGAGCGGAACCGGGCCGAAGCGCGATCACCGCGGCGACCTCCTCACCATATCGATCATCGGGGATCCCGATCACCGCGACCTCGACGACATCGGGATGCTCGTAGATCACCTCCTCGACCTCCCGCGGGTACACGTTGTAGCCGCCGCGGATGATGAGGTCCTTGACCCTGTCGACGATCGTCAGATAGCCGTCCTCGTCCAGTCGGCCGAGGTCGCCGGTGTGGAACCAGCCGCCGGCGAGGTCCTGGGCATCGGCCTCGGGACGGTTCCAGTAGCCGGCCATGACGCTGAAGCCGCGCACCAGCACCTGCCCGACCTCGCCTACCGGCACGTCCGCGTCCTGGTCGTCGCACACCCGCACCTCGATACCCGGCATCGGGACGCCGACCGTGCCCGCGCGCTGCTCGCGGTCGAGCTGGTTGAAGGTCGCGAGCGCCGTGGTCTCGGTGAGGCCGTATCCCTCCAGGATCGTGCACCCGAACTTCTCGGCGAAGGCGCGGAGCACCTCGGCGGGGAGCGCCGCGCCACCCGAGGTGGCCACGCGCAGCTCCTGGAAGTCTTCGGGGCCGTGCTCCCCACCCGCGTGCAGCATGGCATTCCACATCGTCGGGACACCGCTGACCACGGTCAGCCGATCGCGACGGATCAGGTCCAGCATGGCCTCGCCGGTGAACGGACTGAGGAGCGAGATCGGCGCACCCGCGACGAGCGCCGCATTGAGGCACACGGCCTGACCGAACACGTGGAACAGCGGCAGGGCGGTCCCGAGGCGGTCATCGCGGGTGATCCCCACCCGCTCGACCACGACCTGCGCCGCCGTCAACAGGTTGTCGCCCGTCAGCCGGACGCCCTTCGGCTTGCCCGTGGTGCCCGATGTGTAGAGCAGCACCGCCGTCTCGTCGCCCGTCATCGCCTCCCGTGGGAGCCCGGAGGCGTCGCGCGCCCCGTCGGCGGTGGTCTCGTCGAAGGTCCACACGGGAAGGTCCGACCACTCCCCCGCCGTCCTCGCCGACGTGTCGCACTCATGCCAGGCCAGCAGCAGGGTGGCACCGCTGTCGCGGACGATGTAGTCGATCTCGTGCGCGGTCGCCATCGTGTTGACCGGAACGACGACGATCCCGCCGGCCAACGCGCCGACATAGGCCTGCGCGAACTCCGGCACGGTCGGGGCGATCAGCACGATCCGGTCGCCCCGGCCCACGCCCCGCTCGCGCAGGCCGGAGGTGAAGACGCCCGCGGCATCGCGAAGCTCTCGATAGGTCTGCGCCCGGGTGACACCTCGGACCGCCGGCTGCTCAGGTGCCATCGCGGCTCCCGTCCACAGCGCATCGGGGATGCTCGTCACGCTCACCGGATGGTCACCTCGATCTGCTCGACCTCGGCACCGCGGATGTCGGTCATCGTCTCTCCTGTCGCCGAGGGGATGTCATTGCTGGACGGCGAGGATGCGGCCGTCGTCGCCGGGTACCGTCGCCTGCTCGTCGAGCCCGATCCGCACCGAGCGCACGTCACCGCGGAAGTCGAAGGGGGACCGATAGGCCCGCGAGACCGATGAGATGCTATCGCCGCCCACCTGCAGGCCCTGGCCCGCCGACCAGAGGATCGGATTGGTGCGCACCTGCTCCAGCCGCACCCGCTCCTCGCCGTCGAGGAAGGCCCGGACCGTCCCGACGTGATCGTCGGTGCGCTCGAAGGCGAAGCCCATCACGTGACGGCCCGGACTCAGCGGCACCTCATCGGCGGCCGCGAACTCCTGCCGGCCCAAGTAGGCGAAGGCGACGTGCAGCCGATCGTCGAGGACGAACAGGCTGAAGCCTCCCGCGAAGTTGCCGTAGCTGACGACGGCTCCCTCCTGACCCGGCTCCCAGTCGATCTCCGCCGTCACCGAGAAGGTGCGATTGCGCAGATCCGGAGATGAGCTACGCCCGAGCATGACGCGCGAGCTGTAGGTGTAGACCTCACGCGGCAGTGTCGCCTGGGGGCGCGGCTCGTTGAACCGCACCGAACCGCGGTCGTCCAGCGGAAGCACCTGGTTGCGCTCGGCCTCGGACCACCACAGGTCCACCAGCTCGCGCAGCAGCTCCGGCTCCTCGGCCGCGAGGTCGCGGGTCTCGGAGAAGTCCTCGTCGACGCGGTACAGCTCCCACATGTCCCGGTCATAGTCGCCGTCGTGGGCCAGCGCGGGGTCCATGCCGACGCGGAACGCGTGGGTCGAGGAGACGTGCAGGGCGACGGCCTTCCACCCGTCGCGCCACACCGCTCGGTGCCCGAAGCACTCGAAGTACTGGACGCTGCGGCTCGGCTCCCCGCTCGCCTCGGTGATCGCCGTACGCAGGCTGGCACCATCGAAGGGACGCTGTTCCACCCCGGCAACCGTCTGCGGCACCTGGATGTCGGCGAGGTCCAGGAGAGTCGGCAGCAGGTCGATGGCGTGGCCGTACTGCTGACGGACCGCGCCGGGGTCGGCGATACCCGCCGGCCAGTGCACGATCAGCGGTACGCGCGTGCCGCCTTCGTGGCAGGTGGTCTTGTACCAGCGATTCGGGGTGTTCCCGGTCTCGGCCCATCCGGCGGCGTAGTGCGGGTGGCTGGTCGGGCCGCCCCATTCGTCGAGCCGGCGGTCCATCTCCGCGATGTCCTCGGGCGAGCGGTTGAAGTAGCTCAGCTCATGGAACAGCCCGTGTGGTCCGCCCTCCGCGCTCGCGCCGTTGTCGGCCACGACCGCGAGGACGGTGTCGTCGAGGTCCCCCCGCTCGCGCAGCATCTCCACGAGGCGTCCGATCTGGTGATCGGTGTGCGCGAGGAATCCGGCGAAGGTCTCCATCTGGCGGCAGAGCACCCGCTGCTCCTGTGCGCTGAACGAGTCCCAGGGCCGGATTCCGTCATTGTGATCGGCCAGCCGCGTGTCGGGCGGTACGACCCCGAGCTCGATCTGGCGCTCGAGGGTCTCGCGGCGGATCACATCCCAGCCCTCGTCGAAACACCCGCGGTACCGCTCGATCCACTCGCGCGGAGCGTGATGCGGAGCGTGCATCGCCCCGAAGGCCAGATAGAGGTAGTAGGGCTTGTCAGGGGTGACCGCATTCTGCTCGTCGATCCACGAGCACGCCGTGTCCACGAGATCCGCGCTGAGGTGATAGCCGTCCTCGGGACCCGCGGGAGCTTCGACCCGGTGGTGATCGCGCCACAGTTCCGGGGCCCACTGCGAGGTCTCTCCGGGCAGGAAGCCGTAGAAGCGATCGAAGCCCTTGGCCAGCGGCCAGCGATCGAAGGGCCCCCACGGGCCGTTCTCGGCATCGGGGGTGAGGTGCCACTTGCCGAGCGCCATCGTGGAGTATCCGTGCTCACGCAGGATCGCCGGCGTCATGGCCGTCTCATCGGGGATCATCGTGTTGTAGCCGGGGAAGCCGGTGGCGTACTCCATGATCGATCCCACCCCCACCGCGTGGGCATTGCGCCCGGTCAGCAGCGCGGCGCGGGTGGGTGAGCACAGCGGTGTCACGTGGAAGTTGCGGAAGCGCAGTCCCTCGGCGGCGAGACGATCCAGGTGCGGTGTCTCGATGCGCCCTCCGAGGCCGCCGAAACAACCGATCTGGGCGTAGCCGAGATCGTCGAGCACGATGGTGACGACATTCGGGGCGCCGTCAGGTGCGGTGCGAGGCGCGGGCCAGGCCGGTCGTGATTCCTGCACCGTGGGCGCCACCTCGCCCGGATAAGGGCTCCCTGCCGGATAGGTCTCGTAGCTCATGCCTCACATCCGTTCTCGACGATGCTCGAGGGGACCTCGGCACTGTCGTGGATGTCCTCGGACACGGACCCTTCTTGGCATGAGGTCGGCATGGGATCACACCATAATGTAACTCGAATTCGGATTCAAGTCGGCCTTCGAGAGCCCCCGAGCGACGACAGGACCGGGAGACGGCGAGAGGCCCGGAACCCTCACGGGTTCCGGGCCTCTCGTCAGATGGCCTCAGGCCTTGTCGTCGGCGGACTCCTCAGCGTCCTCGACCGGGGCCTCGTCCGCAGCGGCCTCTTCGGCCTCACCGGACACCGGCGCCTCCTCGACCTCGGCGGTCTCCTCGGCAGGAGCCTCCTCGGCGGCCACCGGAGCGGCCTCGGCCTTGGGGGCGGACTTCTCGGCCTTCGGGGTCGGCGTGAAGCCGCCCTCGACGATCTCGATCACGGCCATGGGGGCGTTGTCGCCCTTGCGCGGACCGATCTTCGTGATCCGGGTGTAACCCCCGGGACGGTTGGCCATGTCGGGACCGATCTCCGTGAAGAGGGTGTGCACGACACCCTTGTCGCGGATGACCTTGAGCACCTGGCGACGGTTCGCCAGCGAATCGGTCTTGGCCTTGGTGATGAGCTGCTCGGCGTACGGACGCAGGCGGCGAGCCTTGGCCTCCGTCGTGGTGATCTTGCCGTGCTCGAACAGCGACTGCGCCAGGTTGGCGAGGATCAGACGCTGGTGCGAGGGGCTACCGCCGAGACGGGCTCCCTTGGTGGGGGTGGGCATTGTCAGTTCTCCGTTTCAAAGAATCAGCGCGCGGCGAGCAGATCAGTACTGCTCGTCCTCGGCGAAGCTCGCATCGTCGTCGTAGGTGTCGATGACCGCGCTGGGGTCGAAGCCGGCGGGGCTGTCCTTGAGGGACAGGCCCATCTCGGCCAGCTTGGCCTTGACCTCGTCGATCGACTTGGAGCCGAAGTTGCGGATGTCCAGCAGATCCTGCTCGCTGCGCCCGACGAGCTCACCCACGGTGTGGATGCCCTCGCGCTTGAGGCAGTTGTACGAGCGAACCGTGAAGTCCAGGTCCTCGATCGGCAGGGCCAGATCAGCGGCCATCGCCTCGTCGACCGGCGACGGGCCGATGTCGATGCCCTCCGCCTCGACGTTGAGCTCACGGGCCAGGCCGAAGAGCTCGACCAGGGTCGATCCGGCCGACGCGATGGCGTCACGCGGCAGGATGGACTGCTTGGTCTCGACGTCGATGATCAGCTTGTCGAAGTCGGTGCGCTGCTCGACTCGGGTGGCCTCGACCTTGTAGGTGACCTTCAGGACCGGGCTGTAGATGGAGTCGACCGGCATACGGCCGATCTCTTCCTCGCCGGTCTTGTTCTGCGCCGCCGACACGTAGCCACGGCCCCGCTCGACGACCAGCTCGATCTCGAGCCGGCCCTTGTCGTTGAGGGTCGCGACATGCAGGTCGGGGTTGTGCACCTCGACACCCGCCGGCGGCGTGATGGCCGCGGCGGTGACGTCTCCGGCGCCCTCGGCGCGCAGGTACATGACCACCGGCTCGTCGTTCTCCGAGGAGACGACGAGGTTCTTCAGGTTGAGGATGATCTCGGTGACATCCTCCGTGACGCCGGGGATGGTCGAGAACTCGTGCAGGACACCGTCGATCTTGATCGAGGTGACGGCCGCACCCGGGATGGAGCTCAGCAGCGTGCGACGCAGCGAGTTGCCGAGGGTGTAGCCGAATCCGGGCTCGAGGGGCTCGATGACGAACCGCGAACGGTAGTCGCCTTCGGACTCTTCGGTCAGGACGGGGCGCTGGGCGATCAGCATGGTGACTGTTCCTTTCCGAACCGCCCACTATTTGACGGCTCGGGTCGAGGGAAGGGGTGAATCAGATCTTCGAGTAGAACTCGACGATCAACTGCTCCTGGATCGGGACGACGATCTGCTCGCGCACCGGCTTCTGGTGCACCAGGATCCGGCCCCGCTCCGGCGAGACATCGAGCCAGCCCGGGACGGTGTCCTGGTCGTGGGTCTCGCGCGTCACGATGAACGGCGTCATCTCCAGGCTCTTGGGACGCACGTCGATGATGTCGTGCGGCGAGACCTGGAAGGACGGGATATTGGTCTTGACGCCGTTGACCAGGAAGTGACCGTGGGTCACCAGCTGGCGAGCGTGACGTCGCGTGCGCGCCAGACCGGCGCGGTAGACGACGTTGTCGAGACGGCATTCGAGCAGCGCGAGCAGGTTGTCACCGGTCTTGCCGGGCTTGCGGTGCGCATTCTCGTAGTACTTGCGGAACTGCCTCTCCAGCACGCCGTAGGTGTAACGCGCCTTCTGCTTCTCCTGCAGCTGGGTGCGGTACTCCGACTCCTTGACGCGGGCGCGGCCGTGCTGGCCGGGCGCGTACGGACGGCGCTCGAAGGCCTTGTCCCCACCGACGAGGTCGACGCCGAGACGGCGCGACTTCTTGGTGAGAGGTCCGGTGTAACGGGCCATGGGTGAAACTCCTAGAAAATCGAGGCGTCAGAGACGACGGTGCTTGGGCGGACGGCAGCCGTTGTGCGGCGTGGGGGTCACATCGGAGATGGTGCCGACCTCCAGGCCGACGCCACTGAGCGACCGGATCGCCGTCTCACGGCCCGAACCGGGGCCCTTGACGAAGACGTCGATCTTCTTCATGCCGTGCTCCATCGCCTGACGGCCCGCGGCCTCGGCGGCCATGCCGGCGGCGTAGGGCGTCGACTTGCGCGAGCCCTTGAACCCGACGGTTCCGCCGGAGGCCCAGGAGATCACCTGACCGCTCGGGTCAGTGATCGTCACGTGCGTGTTGTTGAACGTGCTCTTGATGTGGGCCTGGCCCTGCGCGACGTTCTTCTTCTCCTTGCGGCGCACCTTCTTGGCGCCTGCATTGCTCTTGGGAGGCATCGTCAGATCACTTCTTCTTTCCGGCGACGGTGCGCTTGGGGCCCTTGCGCGTACGGGCATTGGTCTTGGTGCGCTGGCCACGGACCGGCAGGTGGGCCCGGTGACGGCGACCCTGGTAGCTGCCGATCTCCATCTTGCGACGGATGTCGGCGGTGATCTCGCGGCGGAGGTCACCCTCGACCTGGTAGTTGCCCTCGATGTGGTCGCGCAGGGCGACGAGCTGGTCGTCGTCGAGCTCGTGCACACGGGTGCTCGGGTCGATGCCGGTGGCGGCAAGGGTCTCGGCGGCGCGCGTGCGGCCGACGCCGAAGATGTAGGTGAGTGCGATCTCGATGCGCTTCTCGCGCGGGAGATCCACTCCGATGAGGCGTGCCATGGTGGCATTTCCTTTCATTCAGCGAAGGTATGGACGTCCGTGGCATCCCGGCCGCCTTACGAGGGGTCCTCCCTCGAGCCGGGCCCCGGCCTTCGCGCCGGGGGTGGCGTCCGCGCGGAGCGGACGAGCCGTCAGACGATGTGATTCACGGTGAAGAAGCCGCGATCAGCCCTGGCGCTGCTTATGGCGCGGGTTAGAGCAGATCACCATGACGCGGCCGTGGCGACGGATCACCTTGCAGCTGTCACAGATCTTCTTCACGCTCGGGTTGACCTTCATCGAGAAACTCTCTCTTCGGTACGAACGTGACGGGTTTACTTGTAGCGGTAGACGATGCGCCCGCGGCTGAGGTCATAGGGCGACAGCTCCACCACGACCCGATCCTCGGGGAGGATACGGATGTAGTGCTGACGCATCTTGCCCGAGATGTGCGCGAGGACCTTGTGGCCATTGGCCAGCTCCACGCGGAACATCGCGTTCGGCAGGGCTTCGATGACCGCGCCCTCCATCTCGATGACGCCTTCTTTTTTCGCCATGACCTCTTCTTCGGTTGACTACGTCGACCAGACCCCGGCACACACGTGCCCCACCGGCCTGAGGGCAGGAAGGGACGCGGCTGACGAGGCCGACTCCCTATCATACGCAGGCCGCCATGCTGGACTCAAATCGGGTCGATCCGCCGAGATGGCGCGCCGCTGCGCGCTCCGGGGGTCAGCGCAACCCCGTGAGGAGGGCTCGGAAGAAGGCGATGCCGTGGTCGAGCGCTTCGATCTCGACGAACTCGTTCGGGGCGTGGATCGAATCGCGCTGCTCACGGCTCATCGTGAGCGGCGCGAAGCGGTAGACCGAGTCGCAGATGCGGGTGAAATGGCGACTGTCGGTACCCCCGGTCTGGGCATAGGGCACGGCCAGGACATCGGGCATCGTCGCCGCCAGCGCCTCGACCATGGTGCGCCAGGCATCGTTGTCGGTCCTGGAGACCGGTGGCGGGTCCTCGCCGTCCACACCGGCGATCTCGATGTCGAGACCGCGGAACAGTTTCTCGAGTCGCTCGACCAGAGCTGCCTTCGTGTCCCCCACGAGCAGTCGGACGTTGACCGTGGCGCGGGCCTCGGTGGCGAGCACGTTGCGCGCCGGGCTTCCCGAGAGCCGGGTGACCGCCGTGGTGGTGCGCACCATGGCGGCCGTCTCGGGCCCGGCGCGCGCCAGCAGCTCGGCCAGCGGACGGGCGAAGCGGTCGACACGGGCGAACAGGCCGGCCTGCGGCCCGCGCATCCGCTGGGACATCGTCCGCAGCATCAGCCGGACGGGCTCGGTGAGCCGTGGTGGCATCGGGTGGCGTTCCAGTCGCACGATCGCCCGCGCCAGCCGGGCCGTCGCGCCTCTCGGGGCCGGAGTCGACGCGTGGCCCCCTCCCCCTCGGGCCAGCAGCTCGACATCGACTGTGCCCTTCTCGACGATCCCGATCATCGCCAGGCGACCCTGAACGCCGGGGAATGCGTCCTCCACGACGGCGCCGCCCTCGTCAGACACCAGCCAGGGCCGCACATCCGCACGCTCGAGGTGGTCGACCGCCCGGGCTGCGCCGGTGCCGAAGACCTCCTCGTCGGCTCCGAAGGACAGGTAGACGTCCTGCTCCGGCGTGAACCCCTCGGACAGCAGCGTCTCGACCGCCTCGGCGATCGTGACGAGCGGCCCCTTGTCGTCGAGTGCTCCACGACCGATGACTCGACCACCGTCGATGATCCCCGCGAACGGATCACCGGACCACTGTTCGGCCGGCGCGGGGACCACATCGTAGTGCGCCATGAGCACGACCGGGCGCTCATCGGCCGCACCCGGCCACCGGAACAGCAGCCCGCCGCCCTCGAGCTCGGTACGTTCGAGGCGCTCGTGGATCAACGGATAGAGCTCCGCCAGCACGGCACGGAACTCCTCGAAGGCCGCCTCCTCGCGTTCGTCGGGTGCTGAGACCGTACGGCAGGCGATCAGGCGGGCCAGTCGTTCAGCGGGCGATGTCATGGTGCGACCTCCTCGAAGCGCGCCGGATCGGCGAAGGCGAGTCTCGGCACGAAGGTCAGCAGGACCGCGGCCATCACAGCGGTACCCGCGCAGATCAGCCAGACCGTGTAGTACCCGCGCAATGACGCCGCCGTCTCGGTCGCACCCGCGGCGAGAGCCACCCCGAAGACACAGGACGCGACCGAGCCGCCGATGGTCTTGGCCGAGTTGGTGAGCCCGGTCGCCACGCCGGTGCGGTTCTCGGGGGCGGCCGACGCAGCAGCCGCCGGCAGCGCGGCGACGAGCGCGCCGGAGCCGAGGCCCGCGACGACCATGCAGGCCAGCAGCTGCAGGACCGAGTCGTGGAACGGCACGAGGCCGCCGTAGCCGATCGCCACGACGACCGCCGCCACGATGAGGCACAGACGCGGCGTCAGCACCGCCGTGACGCGGGCGAACAGCAGCGCTCCGATCAGCATCGACAGCACATAGCCGCCGATGATGGGCGACAGCTGCGATGCGGTGAGCCCGAGGCCGAATCCGTGCTCCGCGGGATCGGTCCGCGCGAAGGTGGTCAGCGGGATCTGCGCTCCGAGGATCGAGACGCCGAACAGCATCGCCGTGGCCTGGACCGGCCACATCGCCGGCTTGGTCATGACGCGAACATCGATGAGCGGATCGGGCGCCCGCAGCTCGAAGCGGATGAACGGGACGAGCAGCACGAGCCCGGCGGCGAGCACGACCCAGGGCCACCAGGAGGCGATACCGACCATACGGACCAACGACAGGCCGCCCACGACGCACAGCAGCGCGGCGCTGACCAGCAGCAGCCCCGGCCCGTCGAGGACGCCGCCCCTACGCTCGTGCTCGGCCTCGACACCCCAGTGGATCACCGCGACGACGAGGACACTCAGCGCGGCCGGCACCGCGAGCTGGGCCCACAGCGGTTCGAGGAGCGCCGCGGCGAGCCCCGCGCCGAGCGCACCGGCGATCGCACCGGCTTGCAGGGCCGCGACGATCACGCCCGTGGCCCGGCGCGTGGCCGACGGCCGGTCGGCCAGGCCACGGCTACGCAGGAAGATCAGGGCGACCTCGAGGGGCAGCCAGACGGTGAAGACCCCCTGGATCGCCCAGAAGATCAGATAGACCACGAAGTCCGAGGAGAAGGCGATCCCCCAGTTCGCCACCGCGACGACGGCCGAGGACCACAGCAGCACGCGTTGGTGTCCCCACAGATCGCCGAGCTTGGACAGGGCGGGCACCGCGAGCGCCGAGACGAGCAGCTGGGCGGCCTCCAGCCAGTTGAGGTCGGCATCGCCGACGCCCAGATGCCGGGCGATGTCGGTCTGCAGCGGCGTGTAATACCCCTGCAGCACGCCGCTCACGAACTCGACGAAGACGAGTGCGCCGACGAGTCCCGCTCCGACCGCCGCGCGGCGGCGTACGCCTCGCGCCATGAGACCTCCTCAGCCGAGGTCAGCATACGGCCACTCGCGGCCCGGAGCCTGTCGATCATCGCTGATCGACGCCGGGGTCAGAGCGCGCCGAAGGGCACGCCGAGCTCACCGAGCCGCGCCGCGCCGCCGTCCTCGGCGGTCAGCACCCACACGCCGGAGCCGGTGCGCGCCACCGTGTGCTCCCAATGCGCGGCCAGGACGCTGTCAGGGGTCACGGCGGTCCAGCCGTCCTCCAAGATGCGCGCCTGTGCCGAGCCCAGCGTCACCATCGGCTCGATGGCGAGGGTCACGCCCTCGGTCAGCCGAGGCCCCCTGCCGGCACGTCCGCTATTGGGCACGTCGGGGTCCATGTGCATCTCCCGGCCGATCCCGTGTCCGGTGAACGGCTCGGTGATGCCGTAGTCGCCGGCCGCGTCGATGCTCGACTCGATGGCGTGGGAGATGTCGCCGACCCGCGCGCCCGTGGCCATCGCCGCGATACCGGCCCACAGCGCCGCTTCGGTCACGCGGGACAGTTCGGCGGCCGCATCGGAGACGGTGCCGACCTCCACCGTGATCGCCGCGTCGCCATGCCAGCCGTCGACGATCGCCCCGCAGTCGATGGACAGCACGTCGCCATCGCGCAGGACACGGTCGCCGGGGATGCCATGGACGATCTCCTCGTTCACGGACGTGCAGATGACGCCGGTGAAGCCGTGGTACCCGAGGAAGTTCGAGGTCGCACCCTGTTCGCGGATGCGTTCGTGGGCGAAATCGTTCAGCTCGCCCGTGGTCACGCCGGGCGCGGCGGCATCGCGCAGTGACTGCAGCGTGCGCGCCACGACGAGCCCGGCCTGCCGCATGAGCACCAGCTCGGCATCGCTCTTGGTCTCGATCCGTCCCCGCCCGAACATCTCAGCTCCCGCCCTCGTTGAGTACCGCTGAGGCCGCGCGGTCAGGCTTTCGGGAGGGCGGCGTCGATCCGGGCCGCGACCTCGTCCACGCTGCCCATGCCGTCGACCTCGACGAGGAGACCCCGCTCGCGGTAGACGTTCAGCAGCGGAGCGGTCTCGGCCGTGTACACCTCCTGGCGGTGCCGGATGACGTCCTCCGTGTCATCGCTGCGCCCGCTCGTCTCTGCGCGCTTCAACAACCGCGCGATGAGCTCCTCGGGGTCGACGGTCAGCGCCAGCGCCGCGTCGAGCTGTGTCCCGAGGTCCGACAGGATCGAGTCCAGCTCGGCCACCTGATCCGGCGTGCGCGGGTAGCCGTCGAGCAGGAAGGCGTCACGGGCATCCGGCTGCGCCAGACGATCGCGCACCATCGCATTGGTGACCGAGTCGGGGACGTACTCCCCCGCGTCCATGTAGCGCTGCGCCGTCCGGCCGAGCTCGGTCTGCCGCGAGACATTGTCGCGGAAGATGTCACCGGTCGAGATGTGAGCACCCTCGATACGGCGCGCCAGCGCCTCGGCCTGCGTGCCTTTGCCCGCCCCCGGCGGACCCATGATGACAAGACGCATTACTTCAAGAACCCTTCGTAGTTGCGCTGCTGGAGCTGGCTCTCGATCTGCTGGACCGTCGAGAGACCGACGCCGACGATGATGAGGATCGAGGTACCACCGAACGGGAAGTTCTGACTCGCACCGAGCAGGGCGATCGCGACCATCGGGATGAGCGCGATGAGCCCGAGATAGGTCGCACCCGGTGCGGTGATCCGGCTGAGCACGTAGGCGAGGTAGTCCTCGGTCGGCCGGCCCGCACGGATGCCGGGGATGAAGCCGCCGTACTTGCGCATGTTGTCCGCGACCTCGTTCGGGTTGAACGTGATCGAGACGTAGAAGTACGTGAAGAACACGATCAACAGGAAGAACGTGATCATGTAGTACGGGTGGTCGCCGCGTACGAAATGGTCCTGGATCCAGGTCGACCACGACTCGCCTGGGTTGAAGTTGGCCACGAGCGCGGGGATGTACAGCAGGCTCGAGGCGAAGATGACCGGGATGATGCCGGCCTGGTTGACCTTGATCGGGATATAGGTCGAGGATCCGCCGAACATCCGTCGTCCGACCATCCGCTTGGCGTACTGGACGGGAATGCGGCGCTGCGCCTGCTCGACGAAGATGACCGCCGCGACGATGACGAGACCGACCAGCGTGACGAGCGTGAAGGTGGTCCAGCCGTTCTGGAGCCGGATCTGCCACATGGCACCGGGGAAGGTGGCGATGACCTGGCAGAAGATGAGGATCGACATGCCGTTGCCGACACCACGATCGGTGATCAGCTCGCCGAACCACATGATGACGGTCGTGCCGGCCACCATCACCGTGACGATGAGGAGGAAGGCCGCGACATTGTCCGGGCGGTACAGCAGGTCACCGCACTGGATGCCGCCGAAGAGCTGACCGCTGCGCGCGAGCGCCACGATGCCGGTCGCCTGCAGGATCGCCAGCCCGACCGTGAGGTAACGGGTGTACTGGGTGATCTTGGTCTGCCCGGCCTGCCCCTCCTTCTTGAGGGCCTCCAGTCGTGGGATGACCACGACCAGCAGCTGCAGGATGATGCTCGCGGTGATGTACGGCATGATGCCGAGCGCGAAGATCGTCAACTGCAGCAGCGCGCCACCGGAGAAGACGTTGATGAGGGCGAACAGGCTGCTCTGCTCGCTCTGGGCCGCGAGGTCGACACACTGCTGCACATTGGGCACGTTGATGCCCGGGGCCGGCAGCATCGAGCCGAAGCGGAACAGCACGATGATGAACAGCACGAAGAGGAGCTTGCGCCGCAGATCGGGTGTCTTGAACGCGTTGACGAAGGCGCTGAGCACCGGATTCCTCCTCGTGCACCGAGGTGCTGACTCGTGTGATGGCAGTGCCCTGATGTGTAGATCAGGGCACAGACGCTGACTCTAACAGGGGACGAGAACGGCGGGACATGCCGATGGCACATCCCGCCGTTATTCAGACGATCATCCGATCACCGTTCGGTGATCGAACCGCCCGCGCCCTCGATCTTGCTCTTGGCCGAAGCGGAGAACTTGTCCGCCGTGACCTGCACGGCGACCGAGAGATCGCCGCCGCCGAGCACCTTGACGCGCTCGCCCTTGCGGACCGCGCCCTTGGCGACGAGAGCGTCGACGTCGACGGCGCCGCCCTCGGGGAACAGTTCGCCGATACGACCGGCGTTGACGACCTGGTACTCCTCACGGAAGGGGTTCTTGAAGCCCTTCAGCTTGGGCAGGCGCATGTGGAGCGGGGTCTGGCCGCCCTCGAAGGCTGCCGAGACCTGGTAGCGCGCCTTGGTGCCCTTGGTACCGCGGCCGGCGGTCTTGCCCTTGGACGCCTCGCCGCGACCCACGCGGGTCTTGGCGGTCTTGGCTCCCGGGGCGGGACGCAGATGGTGCAGCTTCAGCGGCGCCATTCAGTCCACCTCCTTGACGGTGATCAGGTGCGGGATGGTCTCGACCATGCCGCGGATCTCGGGGCGATCCTCGACGGTCGAGGTGTCGCCGATCTTGCGCAGGCCCAGCGAGCGCAGGGTGGCGCGCTGGTTCTGCTGTCGGCCGATGGCCGAACGGACCTGGGTGACTTCGAGCTTGGCCATCACGCACCCACCTCGGCGGCAGCCTCGGCGGACGCGCTGGTGTCCTCGCCCTTCTCGGCCCTCAGCAAGGCGGCCGGTGCGACCTGCTCGACATCGAGGCCACGGCGGGCGGCGACCGCCTCGGGGGACTCGAGGGTCTTGAGCGCCTCGACCGTCGCGTGGACGATGTTGATCGCATTGGAGGAACCGAGCGACTTGGACAGGATGTCCTGGACGCCGGCGGCCTCCAACACGGCGCGCACCGGTCCACCGGCGATGACGCCGGTACCGGGCGAAGCCGGACGCAGGAAGACCACGCCGGCCGCCTTCTCGCCGGTCACCGGGTGCGGGATCGTGCCCTGGATGCGGGGGACGCGGAAGAAGCTCTTCTTCGCCTCCTCGACGCCCTTGGCGATCGCCGTGGGAACTTCCTTGGCCTTGCCGTAGCCGATGCCGACCATGCCGTCACCGTCACCGACGATCACGAGAGCGGTGAAGCTGAAGCGCCGACCACCCTTGACGACCTTGGCGACACGGTTGATCGTGACGACCTTCTCGATGTAGTTGGACTTGTCGGCCCCGCGGTCGCCGCGACCGCGTCCGCTGCCCTGACGGCGCGTGCTCATGCCGAACTCCTCATGTTGGTGGTGATGATCATCAGAACTCCAGACCGCCCTCGCGGGCACCGTCGGCGAGCGCCGCGATGCGGCCGGCGTACTTGTTGCCGGCGCGGTCGAACACGACCGCGTCGATGCCCGCGGCCTTGGCGCGGTCAGCGACGATCTCGCCGACACGACGGGCCTTGGCGGTCTTGTCGCCCTCGAGGCCGCGCAGGTCCGCCTCCATGGTCGACGCCGACGCGAGGGTGTGGCCCTCGAGATCGTTGACGACCTGGACGACCAGGTGCTTGCTCGAACGGGTGACGACCAGGCGAGGACGCTCGGCCGATCCGTGCAGCTTCTTGCGGCCACGGAGCTGACGACGAGCCCGCGAGGCCTGACGACCCCGGAGGTGCTTGTTGTGCTTGATCGAGATTGCCATGGCTTACTTACCAGCCTTTCCGACCTTGCGGCGGACGTGCTCGCCGGCGTAACGAACACCCTTGCCCTTGTACGGCTCGGGCTTGCGGATCTTGCGAATGTTCGCCGCGACCTCGCCGACGACCTGCTTGTCGATGCCGGTCACCGTGAGCTTGGTCGGCGACTCGACCGTGAAGGTGATGCCCTCCGGCGCCGTGAACGGCACCGGGTGGCTGAAGCCGAGGTTCAGCTCGATCTCCGACGGGCCCTTGGAGAGCACGCGGTAACCGACGCCGACGATCTCGAGCTTCTTCTCATAGCCCTGGGTCACGCCGATGACCATGTTGTTGACGAGCGTGCGGGAGAGGCCATGCAGAGCCCGGCTCTTGCGCTCCTCGTCGGGACGATCCACCGCGAGCGAGCCGTCATCGGCTCGCGAGACGGTGATCGGCTCGGCGACGGTGTGCGAGAGCTGACCCTTGGGGCCCTTCACCGTGACGGTCTGGCCGTCGATGGTGACGTCGACGCCCGAAGGCACCGGAACGGGAAGCTTGCCGATACGTGACATATTCGTTCTCCTCCCGTCACCAGACGTAGGCGAGGACTTCGCCGCCGACGCCCTTGATCGTGGCCTGACGGTCCGTCAGCAGGCCGTGGCTGGTCGAGATGATCGCCACGCCGAGTCCGCCGAGGACCTTGGGCAGGTTGGTGGACTTGGCGTACACCCGCAGGCCGGGCTTGCTGATGCGGCGGATGCCGGCGATCGAGCGCTCGCGGTGCGGGCCGTACTTGAGGGTGATCGTCAGCTGCTTGCTGACCTCGCCCTCGCCGGGCTCGGCGATCTCGAAGTCGGTGATGTAGCCCTCCTGCTTGAGGATCTGGGCGACGCCAGCCTTCAGCTTGGAGTGCGGCATCGTCACCGAGTCGTGGAACGCCTGGTTTCCGTTGCGCACACGCGTCAGCATGTCCGCGATCGGATCGGTCATCGTCATGAGTGGTGTTTCCGTTCTCGCGCCGGTTTCGCATCTCGTCCCCGCATCCGGGTGGGAGAGGACCTGTCGCGTCGTGGGTTGGTTGTTACCAGGAGCTCTTGGTCACGCCGGGCAGCTCGCCGCGGTGGGCCATCTCCCGCAAGCAGATCCGGCACAGGCCGAACTTGCGGTAGACCGACTGCGGACGACCGCAGCGCTGGCAGCGGGTGTATCCGCGGACCGCGAACTTGGGCTTGCGCGCCTGCTTGACCTTCAGGCCAGTCTTCGCCATGTCAGTTCTCCTTGTACGGGAAGCCGAGCAGCTTGAGGAGGGAGCGTCCCTCATCGTCGGTGGTCGCCGTGGTGACGACCGTGATGTCCATACCCCGCGAGCGGTCGATCTTGTCCTGATCGATCTCGTGGAACATGACCTGCTCGGTCAGACCGAACGTGTAGTTGCCGCGACCGTCGAACTGCTTGGCCGACAGACCGCGGAAGTCGCGGATGCGGGGCAGCGCGAGCGTCAGCAGGCGGTCGAGGAACTCCCACATCCGGTCACCACGCAGCGTGACGTGCGCGCCGATCGGCATGCCCTCGCGCAGCTTGAACTGCGCGATCGACTTGCGAGCCTGCGTGACCTGCGGCTTCTGACCGGTGATAGCGGTCAGGTCGCGGATCGCGCCCTCGATCAGCTTGCCGTCGCGGGCCGCCTCACCGACGCCCATGTTGACGACGATCTTGGTCAGGCCCGGGATCTGCATGCGGTTGGCGTACCCGAACTGCTCCTGCAGCGCCGGAATGATCTCCTCGCGGTACTTCGCCTTGAGGCGCGGCGCCGTGACGGTGTCAGTGCTCACTGAACTCAGATCTCCTTTCCGGTCTTGGTGGCGATGCGCACGCTGCGCTCCGCCTCGTACTCCGACCCATCGGGCCGGGTCTTGGTCACGGTGTCGCGGCGGAAGCCCACGCGCGTGGTGGTCTTCTCGCCGTCGACCTCGACGACCAGGGCCACGTTCGAGACGTGGACCGGGGCCTCGGCGGTGATGATCCCCGCCTCGCCACCGGCCTGCGTCGCGCGGCGGTGCTTCTTGACCCGGTTGACGCCCTCGACGATCACCCGATCGCGGTCGGTCAGGACCTCGAGGACCTTGCCCTCGACGCCCTTGTCCTTGCCGGCGATGACGCGAACCTGGTCACCCTTGCGAATGCTTGCCATCTCAGAGCACCTCCGGAGCGAGCGAGATGATGCGCATGAACTTCTTGTCACGCAGCTCGCGGCCCACCGGGCCGAAGATGCGCGTGCCACGCGGATCGCCGTCGTTCTTGAGAATCACCGCGGCGTTCTCGTCGAACTTGATGTAGGAACCATCGGGACGACGGCGCTCCTTGACGGTGCGCACGACGACCGCCTTGACGACATCGCCCTTCTTGACGTTGCCGCCGGGGATGGCGTCCTTGACCGTGGCGACGATCGTGTCGCCGATGCCGGCGTACCGCCGGCCCGAGCCGCCGAGCACCCGGATGCACAAGATCTCCTTGGCACCGGTGTTGTCGGCGACCTTGAGTCGCGACTCCTGCTGAATCATCGCTTGTCTCCTACTTCGCCTTCTCGAGGATCTCCACGACGCGCCAGCGCTTGGTCGCCGACAGCGGTCGCGTCTCCGCCAGGAGCACGCGATCGCCGACGCCGGCCGCATTGGCCTCGTCGTGCGCCTTGAGCTTGGTGTTGCGACGCATGACCTTCCCGTACAGCGGGTGCTTGATGCGGTCCTCGATGCTGACCACGACGGTCTTGTCCATCTTGTCGCTCACCACGAGGCCCTCGCGGACCTTGCGGGTCGAACGCTCGCTCACGGTCGTTTCCTTCTTGTTCTCATCGCTCATGCTTCAACCTCTTCGATGATGCCGAGCTCGCGCTCACGGATGACCGTGTAGATGCGGGCGATCTCGCGACGAACGGACTTCAGTCGCGCGGTGTTGTCGAGCTGGCCGGTGGCGTTCTGGAAGCGCAGGTTGAACAGCTCCTCCTTGGCCTCCTTCAGCTTGCTCGCCAGGTCGTCGGCGCTGAGACCGCGCAGCTCTGCGGCTGTCGTTGTCGACATCACAGGTCTCCTGTCTCACGGGTGATGAAGCGGGCCTTCATCGGCAGCTTGTGGATGGCGCGGCGCATCGCCTCGCGGGCGACGTCCTCGCTGACGCCCGACAGCTCGAACATGACGCGTCCGGGCTTGACATTGGCGACCCACCACTCCGGCGAGCCCTTGCCCGAGCCCATGCGGGTCTCGGCGGGCTTCTTGGTGATCGGACGGTCCGGGAAGATGTTGATCCAGACCTTGCCGCCACGCTTGATGTGACGGGTCATCGCGATACGGGCCGACTCGATCTGACGGTTGGTGACGAAGTGTCCCTCGATCGCCTGGATGCCGTAGTCGCCGAACGCGAGCTCCGTGCCGCCCTTGGCCATGCCACGCCGCTTGGGCGTGTGCTGCTTGCGGTGCTTGACCCTGCGGGGCATCAACATCAGTTCGTCCCTCCCTGGGGAGCCGCCTCGGCCGAGGCGGCGTTCTCAGCGGGCGCCTGCTGCGGAGCAGCGGCGTCCTGACGGGCGGGGCGGCGGTTGCCGCGGCCGGGACGGCGGCTGCCGGGGGCGGCAGCGCGCTTCGCGGCCTCGGCCTCGCGCTCAGCGCGCGTGCCGGCGACCTCGCCCTTGTAGATCCAGACCTTCACACCGATACGGCCGAAGGTCGTCTTGGCCTCGTAGAAGCCGTAGTCGACATCGGCGCGCAGCGTGTGCAGCGGGACGCGGCCCTCGCGGTAGAACTCCGAGCGGCTCATCTCCGCGCCGCCGAGGCGACCCGAGCACTGGATCCGGATGCCCTTGGCACCCGAGCGCATCGTGGTCTGCATCGCCTTGCGCATCGCGCGACGGAACTGCACGCGACCGCTCAGCTGCTCGGCCACGCCCTGCGCGACGAGCTGGGCGTCCATCTCGGGCTGCTTGACCTCGAGGATGTTCAGCTGCACCTGCTTGCCGGTGAGCTTCTCGAGGTCACCGCGGATGCGGTCGGCCTCGGCTCCACGGCGGCCGATGACGATGCCCGGACGTGCCGTGTGGATGTCCACGCGGACCCGATCGCGGGTGCGCTCGATCTCGACCTTGCTGATGCCGGCCCGGTCCATGCCCTTGGTGAGCATCTTGCGGATCTTGACATCCTCGCCGACGTAGCTGCTGTACAGCTTGTCGGCGTACCAGCGGCTCTTGTGGTCGGTCGAGACGCCGAGGCGGAAACCGTGCGGGTTGATCTTCTGGCCCATAGCTCAGTTCCCACCCTTCTTCGAAATGGAGTCTTCGGGCTGCACGACCACGGTCAGGTGGCTCGTGCGCTTGAGGATGCGGTTGGCCGCACCCTTGGCGCGCGGACGCCAGCGCTTCATGGTCGGACCCTCGTCGACGGTCACGACGCTGACGATCAGATCGTCGGTGTCGAGGCCCTCGGTGGTCTCGGCGTTCGCGACCGCGGACTCGACCAGCTTGTAGAAGTTCTGGGCCACGGCCTGCGGCGCGAACTGGAGCGTGGCGAGCGCGTCCTCGACACGGGCGCCGCGGATCAGGTCCGCGACACGGCGAGCCTTGAGGGGCGTCACGCGCACGAAACGGGCCACGGCGAACGCGCCGGGCTCGTCGCCCAGCAGACGCTCACGGCGAGCGCTGATGTTCTCGCGAGTAGCTGCACTCATCGCCTCTTCGCCTTTCGGTCGTCCTTCTCATGGCCACGGAACGTGCGGGTCGGGGCGAACTCGCCCAGCTTGTGACCCACCATCGAGTCGGTGACGAACACCGGCACATGCTTGCGGCCGTCGTGCACGGCGATCGTGTGTCCGATGAAGGACGGCAGGATCATCGAGCGACGCGACCACGTCTTGATCACATTGTGGGTACCGGCCTCGTTCTGCGCGTCCACCTTCTTCTCGAGGTGGCCGTCGACGAAGGGACCCTTCTTCAAACTACGGGGCATGTCTCTTCCTCAGTTCCTACGCCGGGCTCAGCGCTTGCCGGTCTTGCGGCGGCGGACGATCATCTGGTCACTGGCCTTGCGCTTGCGCGTACGGCCCTCGGGCTTGCCCCACGGGCTGACCGGGTGACGGCCACCGGAGGTCTTGCCCTCACCACCGCCGTGCGGGTGGTCCACCGGGTTCATGACGACACCGCGGACGGTCGGGCGGACGCCCTTCCAGCGCTTGCGGCCGGCCTTGCCCCAGTTGATGTTGGACTGCTCGGAGTTGCCGACCTCGCCGATGCTGGCGCGGCAGCGAACGTCGACGTACCGCATCTCGCCCGAGGGCAGACGCAGCTGAGCGCGGTTGCCCTCACGGGCGACCAGCTGCACGCGAGCGCCGGCCGAGCGGCCCATCTTGGCGCCGCCGCCGGGGCGCAGCTCCACGGCGTGCACCACGGTGCCGACGGGGATGTTGCGCAACGGCAGGTTGTTGCCGGGCTTGATATCGGCTCCGACACCGGCCTCGACGCTCATGCCCTGACGCAGACCGTCGGGAGCGATGATGTAGCGCTTCTCGCCGTCGGCGTAGTGCAGGAGCGCGATCCGCGCCGTGCGGTTGGGGTCGTACTCGATGTGAGCGACCTTGGCCGGCACGCCGTCCTTGTCGTAGCGACGGAAGTCGATGATGCGGTAAGCGCGCTTGTGACCGCCACCCTGGTGACGCGTGGTGATGCGTCCCTGGTTGTTGCGGCCGCCCTTCTTGGGCAGCGGCTCGAGCAGCGACTTCTCCGGCGTCGTGCGGGTGATCTCAGCGAAGTCCGCGACGCTGGAGCCACGACGGCCCGGCGTAGTCGGCTTGTACTTGCGAATAGCCATGATGGTCCTCGTCTCAGCTCGGGCTCGAGAAGATGTCGATGCTCTGGCCGGGTGCCACGCTGACGATCGCGCGCTTGGTGTCCTTGCGCTTGCCGATGCCGTTACGCGTGCGGCGGGCCTTGCCCTTGCGGTTGATCGTGTTCACCGAGACGACCTTGACGTCAAAGATCTCCTCGATGGCGATCTTGATCTGCGTCTTGTTGGCGTCGGGGTGGACGTCGAACGTGTACTTGTTGTCGTCGATCAGCATGTAGGTCTTCTCGCTGACGATCGGCGCGATGATGATGTCGCGCGCGTGCGAGTGCAGGCTGCTCATCAGTTCTCCTCCTGAGCCGGGGCGAACCCGGCGGCCTCGGCGGACTCGGCGGTGTCGAACCAGACCTCCGGCTCGGCAGCGTCGTAGCCCGCGCCACCCGGCACGAAGTACGCCTTGGCGGCATCGCCCTTGATCTCGTGGCCCTTCGGAGCGTTGCCGCTCGCGAGGGGGGCCTTCGAGCCCGGGCCGTACGGCTGGGTCTTGGTGGCACCCGCGGGGGCGTCCCCTGCCGGCGCGTCGGCAGCGGGCTTCGCGGCCTTCTGCGGCGCCGGGGCCGCGGGGGCGGCCTGGGCCAGCTCGCTCAGCTTGAGGGTGGCGACACCCTCGGCGGAGCGGGCCTCGACGAAGGCCTGGTAGGCGGCCTGGGTGAACACCACGTCATCGGACAGCAGCACGTCGTACGTGTTGAGCTGGTCGAAGGACAGCAGGGCGATCGCCTCGGCGTTGCGCAGGCTCTTGGCGGTCAGCTGATCCTCGCGCTCGACGACCACGAGCACACGGGGGCGAGCGGTGAGCGCGCGCAGCGTGGCCAGGGCCGTCTTGGTCGAGGGCTTGTCACCGGTGATGAGCGACTCCACGACGTGCACGCGGCCGGCGCGCGCACGATCGGAGAGGGCCCCGCGCAGAGCGGCGGCCTTCATCTTCTTGTTGGTGCGCTGCTCGTAGTTGCGCGGCGTCGGGCCGTGCACGATGCCACCGCCGGCGAACTGGGGCGCGCGGATCGAGCCCTGGCGGGCGCGGCCGGTGCCCTTCTGGCGATACGGCTTCTTGCCGCCGCCGGCGACCTCGCCACGCGTCTTGGTGTCGTGCGTGCCCTGGCGCGCCGCAGCGAGCTGCGCGGTGACCACCTGGTGGATGAGCGGGATGTTCACCTGCACGTCGAAGATGTCGACGGGAGCGTCGACGTCGATCGTCTGTGCCATGGTCAGGCTCCCTTCGCGGCGTTGCGGATGACGACGAGGGCGCCCTTGGGGCCGGGGACGGCGCCCTTGACCAGGACGACTCCCTTCTCGACGTCGACCGAGTGGACGGTGAGATTCTGGGTGGTCACCGTGTCGGTGCCCATGTGGCCGGCCATCCGCAGACCCTTGAAGACGCGGCCCGGGGTGGCGCAGCCGCCGATCGAGCCGGGCTTGCGGTGGTTGCGGTGGGCGCCGTGCGAGGCGGAGACGCCGGCGAAGCCGTGACGCTTCATGACGCCGGCGAAGCCCTTGCCCTTGCTGGTGGCGGTGACGTCGACCTTGTCGCCCGTGGCGAAGATCTCCGGCGAGATCTCCTGGCCGAGGGTGTAGTCGGCGACGGCCTCGGTGCGGATCTCGACCACGTGACGGCGGGGGGTCACACCGGCCTTGGCGAAGTGACCGGACTGCGGCTTGTTGACCTTGCGTCCGTCGATCTCGCCGAAGCCGAGCTGGACGGCGCTGTAGCCGTCCGCCTCACGGGTGCGGATCTGGGTGACGACATTGGTGCCGGCCGCCAGGACGGTGACGGGCACGACGCGGCCGTCGGCGTCCCAGACCTGGGTCATGCCGAGCTTGCGGCCGAGGAGACCGCGCGCGTTGATGGTGCTGCTCATGGCGTGCGTGTCCTTCCTCAGAGCTTGATCTCGATGTCGACACCGGCCGGGAGGTCGAGCCGCATGAGCGAGTCGACGGTCTTCGGCGTCGGGTCGATGATGTCGATGAGCCGCTTGTGGGTGCGCATCTCGAAGTGCTCGCGGCTGTCCTTGTACTTGTGGGGCGAACGGATCACGCAGAACACGTTCTTCTCCGTCGGCAGCGGCACGGGGCCGGCCACCTTCGCGCCGGTGCGGGTCACAGTGTCGACGATCTTCTTCGCCGAGGAGTCGATGACCTCGTGGTCGTAGGCCTTGAGCCGGATACGGATTTTCTGTCCCGCCATGCTCTGCTCGTCCTTTACGTTCGTCTTCGCTTCACTCGCCCCCGGGTGGGAGGAGTAACCGTTGCGCTCCTTCTCCGTCCCCCGAGGTCGGGCGTGTCGCAGCGCTACCGCGCGCAGATTCACACACTTCTCGAGTTAGGTGGTTGGACCGGCTCCGCCCCCCGGAGGGTTCGGCTGGCCGGACGAGCACGAGCGCGGATCCGACGTATGCGCCGTCGCCAGGTGTGAGATCCCTGAGCGCATACGTCACCACGACCATGCCGAGGCAACTTGTCTATCTTGACATAGGCGCCATGAGGGAGACAAATCGGGGTCGAGGTGGGCTCGCTCACGTCCTCCCCCGGGGCGGTGAGTTACGCACCTCTCGGTCTCCCGGGCGGTGGACGACGCACCTCTCAGCGTCCGTGAGAGGTGTCCATCTCACCGCCGCTCAACCCAGCGTGCCTCGAGCGGTGAGTTACGCACCTCTCGCGATGGGCAACGGTGGGTGAGACACCCCTCGAGAGCCGCGAGCGGTGCGTAGGTCACCGCCCCAACGCCGAGGGGTGCGTAGGTCACCGCCCTGGGGGCGGAACGGGCGACGGCTCAGACGTGGACGTGGGACTCGGAGTCCTCGTGGCCCAATGGCTCGATCTGGAAGGTCGAGTGCTCGACATCGAAGTGCTCCGACAGGCAGGAACGGAGCCGGTCGAGCACCTCGTGCGCCTCGCTCATCTGATCGACCGACTCGGCGACCACGACGTGTGCGCTCATGACGGGCATGCCCGAGGTGATGGTCCACACGTGCAGATCGTGGACATCGACCACGCCGGGGATACCGACGATGTGGTCACGCAGAGCCGCCAGGTCGACTCCGCGCGGGGCCGACTCGAGCAGGACCTCGCAGACCTCCCGCAGTAGCGAGATCGCCCGCGGGACGATGAGCGCGGCGATCACCAGCGAGGCGATCGGGTCGGCCGCGGACCAGCCGGTCGCCACGATGATCGCGGCCGAGACCAGCACGGCGATCGAGCCGAGCGCGTCCCCCAGGACCTCCAGATACGCACCCCGGACGTTGAGGTTCTCCCGCGCCCCGCTGCGCAACAGCAGCAGCGCGACGATATTGGCGACCAGGCCGACGGCACCGGCGGCCAGGACGAGACCCCCGTCGATGTCCACCGGGCTGCTGAGCCGGCGGACGGCACCGACCACGATGACCGCGCACAGGCCGATCAGGATGAGCCCGTTGGCTCCGGCCGCGAGCACCTCGGCGCGATGGAAGCCGTAGGACGATCGGGCATCACGTCCGCCACCGCGCTGCCCGATGGTGATCGCGATGAGCGCCATGAGCACGCCGATGGCATCGGTGAGCACGTGGCCGGCGTCGGCGAAGAGGGCGAGGCTGCCGGTGAGGGTCGCCACGACGATCTGCACCAGGAAGACGGTGATCGCGATAGCAAGCACGGCCGCGAGACGACCGCGGTGCTGGACGCCGCTCGTGTGCTGGTGTCCGTGGCCCATGCGAATAAGGCTAGACCGATGTTGCGAAAATCGCGACCACCCTCCCGCACCTCGGACGGTGGCCCGTCTCACACGCCCCCGCCCATGGAGGCCTACCTGGTCGACGGTTCCGTCGCCGCGCCCGCAGGAGCGGTGACCTACGCACGCCTCGACCGCGAGAGCGGTGCCTGAGGCACGCCTCACTGGCCGTGAGAGGTGCGTAAGTCACCGCTCACCGGGTCGTGAGGTGCGTAGGTCACCGCTGGCACCGAGGACTGCGCAGGCGGTCAGTGCCAGCGTCCGCCCCAGGAGACATGCGGCGCGAGCACGGCCGTGGGTGCGGCGAGGACGGGTGCCAGGGCGATCCCGTCCCCCTCGGCATATCTCGCCTGGGCATACATCCCCGGACCGGTCACCAGGAGATAGGCCGCTCCGTCGGCGACCTCGCCCGCCCCGATCGCGAGACTGCCGCCCTCGGGGATGTCCAGCGTCTGCTCCCCGAGCGAGTTCATCTCGGTATCGAAGCCCTCGACGGTCGCCTGCCCGGCCCGCCCGGCGCTCGCCACGGTCAGACGCGTGTCGCCGACCACCGGGAGGAGCGCGCCACGGTCCTCGAGCGCGGTGAGGCTCGTCCCGAGGGCGAGGTCGTTCTCCCCCTGCCACCGGCTCGTGGCCGTGACCGGCTGGTCCGCGCTCACCAGGAGCGGAGCGTCCACGGAAGGGAGATCGACGCGCGCTACGGTGCCTGGCTCGACCGGGACGTCGTCGAGCCCCTCCAGCACGTACGTGCCGTTGTCGGCACCGAGGGCCGAGACCCGCACGTTCGCGGTCTCCTCCCCCGGGTTGGTCATCAGGAGCGCTCTCGCCCCCTCGCCGTCCGCCGAGGCGACGACCACCTCGCGGGCCGGAGCCGCCGAGGCCGTCATGAGCTCGCTGCCCCGGACGTCCGAGCTGCCCGCGTCGAGGACCTGGGCCGTGGCCTCACCCCGCAGACGCTGCACCCGGACGGCCATGGTCGTCTCGGCCGCCGCGAGATCCGAGGCGGCGACACGCCGCACCTCCCCGGCGTCGAGCGTGATGGTGTCGTCAGCGGCAATCGCCAAGGCTCCGGACTCCCCCCATGCGGAGAGCCGCACGACCGCGGGACCATCGCCCGGGTTGACGATCACGAGCTGCGAATCGTGTCCGTCGACCGCGCCGAGGCCGGTGAACCAGTCGTCATCGGCACGCGTGGCGCACGGCGCGACCACCAGGCCGTCGCCGCTGCCGTCAGCGTTCCCGGCGACGAAGCCGGCCGCCCCCGAGCCCGAGCCCGTCTGGGTGACGGCCACCGCCTCGCCGGCGCTTCCGGCGGCTCTCCAGACGGCCGGGTTCTCCAGGTCGGCGATCTCGGCGTCATCGGGCAATGCGCGCGCCGAGACGGAGTCGCCCGGCGAGACCTGTCCTGCCAGCACGGAGAGCCCGTCGCCGGACGGACAGGTGTAGGTGGTCGCGTCGACGTCGAGCGTTTCGGGCGACCGTTCGTCGGCGTCGCGGGACACCGAGGGCACCACCGCGGCGACGACGATCACGGCTGCCGCCACCACCGGTGCCAGGAAACGGGGGGTGATCTGGATCTTCACAGCTCTTCCTCCTGCTCGGCGCGGCCGCGGCCGGGGATCGCCCCGATGGCCAGGGCTCCCCAGCCGAGCAGCCAGACTCCGACGAGGACCGGACGCGCCGCCGACGCCTCAGGGGTGTCGATGTCATCGGACGGCTCCACCTCGACGGTCCACACGCGCGAGCCGGGCCGGTCGCTGCCCGCCGGGGCGAGCCCCGGGGCGGCGCTGATCCGCACGGCGGCGTCGGTGCTCGCGTCCGGCAGGTAGATCGCCTGGACGCCGGCATCGGCCAGGTCTTGCACCGAGGCCGACGATGGCTCGGCGACGAGGCGAGCGACCACTGCGGCGAAGTCGTCGCGACGGTCCGGCGCGGGCCGGGCGGTCTCCTGCCCGAGATGCGGTCCCCGGCCGTGGACGACGTCGATCGTGACGCCGTCCTCGATATCGCCCGAGACCATCAGCGTCGTGATGTCCTGATCGGCCAGGTAGGCGGGAACGGTCGGCTCGGCCGTCGACGCCAGCGGCCCTTCGATACCGCGAGCGACCCACCACGCACCGGCGCCCAGCGGGAACACCAGGGCGAGGACGGTGAGCCCGAGCGCGACCCGGCGGCCCGAGCGGGCGATCTCGCCGGCAGCGAGAAGAGCCGCGGTCCCGAGACCCGCGATCCAGATCGCAGACCCGAGGCCCGGCCAGGCCGATGAGCCCGGCGGACCGGCGACCGCCGGAACGAGCATCCCGATGGCGGCGATCACGAGTCCGCTGAGAGCGACGACCCAGCTCACACTCACCTCGTACCGCGTGGCGCGGGGCACGAGCGCGAGCACACCGAGCACCAGGACGCCGAAGGAGAGCCAGGGCAGCGTGGCGCCCGGACCGCCGCCGAGGCCCCCGAGGATGTCCAGCGCGGTGGTGTCGACGCCGCGCGGCACACCAGCCTCCCACCACCACAGCGACGGGTGCAGGAACCGCGCCCACCACGACGGGCCGGCCACGAGCGCGGCCGCGACGACGCCGGCCACGAGCTCGCGCGGCGGTCGGAGGCGAGCGACGATGAGCAGACCCGCGATGGCGACGATCGCGATGAGGAAGCCGGCCGGCGCGAAGACCGAGACCACGGCCAGCCAGAGCCCGACCTGAGCGGCCCGGGTCCACGACGGAGTCACCAGGGTGTGGGTGACGACATTCGCGAGCAGCGGGGCGAGCACGAGCGCCACGACGGTGCCGAGGCGTCCCTGCGCGACGGCACCGGTGCCCGCCACCAGCACGCCGTACGAGACGGCCCAGATCATGCGAGCGACGCGATGATCGGTGATGAGCCGGCCGAAGCGATGTGCCGTCATGGCGGCGAGGGGCACGGCGAGCACCAGGATCGTCCATGGCAACAGCCCGGGGGCGAAGGCGAAGGGCAGCCCCACCAGCGCGATGACGGGAAGATACGGGGCCGGCCACGAGCTTGCTGGAAGGCCTGCGCCGTCGACGGTGCGCGCCATCAGGTCGCGCCACCAGTCCGCGACCGAGTCCGGCGAGGCGGGCAGCACAGGTGAGGCCACGCTGCCCGTCCAGAGACCACGGGCGGCGATCAGCGCGAGCAGGACCAGCACGAGCAGCGTCGTGGCCCAGGGGTACCGCCGGTACCAGCGATCGGCGTCCTCGACGACGATCTCCTCGTTGAGGACGTCCAGGGACGACGCACGACGTCCGAGCGTCTGGACCGCCTCGGGCCGCACCATCGCCTGGACGCTCTCGACCATGACATCCCAGCCGTGCTGGTACGGCAGCCAGGCGGAGGGGAACAGGTGCCGGATGTCGCGCCGAGCGACCGTGGCGGTCGCGGCGCGGTCACGGCGGGCACCCCGCATGCGTCGCGGGGCGGCGAAGACCGAGCGGAGCGCGGCGGCCTCTCCACGCGCTCCCCGTGTGTCCTTGAAGACCAGATCGGCGATCATCCGCAGCAAGGAACCGAGGACGAAGCGCACAGACTGCCACCAGAACCGGAAGCCGGTCTCGTTGGCCAGCACCGTGTAGACGGCGGCACGACGCTGCTCCCCTGCGACGACCCGACGGCGCCGTGTGCGCCGTGCCGACGCCTCGGCATGGAAGATCACCGCCGGCGGCGCGGTGCGGGTCCGAAGGCCCGCACGAGCGACTCGCCAGCCGAAGTCGACATCGTCGAAGAAGAGCGGGAGCGCCGGATCGAGACCGCCGAGCCGCTCCCAGGCGTCGTTCCGCACCAACATGCCGGCGGTGTTCACCGCGAGAACATCGCGGGGCCAGTCGTGCTGGCCGGCGTCGGGCTCGCCCGGTTCGAGCCCGGTCTCGAGTCGACCGGTGCCGGTGACCGTGCGGCCCACTTCGAGCAGGCGCTGGAGGGAGGGCCACTCACGGATCTTCGGTCCGACGACGGCGATGTCCTCGGCGCTCGTGGCCTCGTCGAGCAGGGCCGTGAGGGCGCCGGGATCGACGATCGCATCGTCGTGGAGCAGCCAGATCCACTCCGCCGGGCCGCTCGCGTGCTCGAGCCCCAGGCGGACGGCGTCACCGAAACCGGTGCCCGCGGGCGCCTCGACGACGTGTGCGTCACCGAGGGCCTCGCGCAGCAGGGTGCCGGAGGCGTCCTCCTGGGGGGCGACATCGACGGCGACCCATTCGGCGGGCAGATGCTCCAGCTGCGCCAGCGATGCCAGGGTCTGGGGCAGCCAGCGCTCACCGCGGCGACTCACCAGAACGGCGACGACACGCGGTGGCGAACTGCGCCACGCGGGCAGCTGTTCCTCCTCGTCCACCCAGCCGAGGCTAGTGGACGAGGCGAAGAAGCGCGCCGTGGGTCAGGCGCGCTTCTTGAGCTTGCGGCGTTCGCGCTCTGAGAGACCGCCCCAGATGCCGAAGCGCTCGTCGTGAGCGAGCGCATACTCCAAGCAATCGTCCCGGACCTCGCACGTCGTGCAGACGCGCTTGGCCTCGCGGGTTGAGCCGCCCTTCTCGGGGAAGAACGACTCGGGGTCGGTCTGGGCACACAGGGCACGCTCCTGCCAGGCCAGCTCTGGATCGCTGGGCGGTGGCCAAACCTCGAATGACATACCTGAAATTACAGCCGTGGTCCTGCCAAACGTCAAGCTGAAAAGCAATCCTGGGGATATCTTCGGCGTGTCGTCCACAGGTTGTACGGTCGAGAGGTGTCCTCGACCCTGGCTTCGCTCGCCCCCGCGAGCCCTCAACCGCTCATCACGTTCTACGACCTCGCCACCGGTGAGCGGGTCGAGTTGAGCGGCATCACGCTCGGCAACTGGGTCGCCAAGGCGACCAACTATCTCACCGAGGAGCTCGAGATCGAGGCCGGTGCCCGGCTGCGCCTGGGGTTGCCCGCGCATTGGCTACGGCCGGTGTGGGCCCTCGCCGCCTGGACGGCCGGCGCGGTGGTCACCGATCAGCCCGCCGATATCGCCGTCGTCGGCCCCGATCTCGATGCCGACGAGCCCATCCGCCTGGCCGCCTCGCTGCGCCCGCTGGGTGCGCGTTTCGCCGATCGCCCCGAGGGATTCATCGACATCGCCGAGGTCGTGCCTCCGCAGCCCGACCTGCTGCTGACGATCGACTCCCCCGGCCCCGACGATCTCGCCGTCGACCTCGACGGCACTCGGCGCTCGCATGCCGAGGTCCTCCAGTCGGCACCGGACGGGCGCCGTCTCCTGCTGGACACGCCGGCACTCGGCGAGGAGATCGACGCGCTCGTCGCCGCCTGCCTCAGCGCCGGTTCGTTGGTGATCACGGTCGGCGGAGGCGACGAGGACCGCGCGCGGATCGCGGCCCAGGAGAACGCCGAGCTGCCCTGACCCGCCGCGCGAGCGGTGACTTACGCACCCCTCAACGACGCGAGCGGTGGCCTACGCACTCCTCAACGGCCGCGAGACGTGCGTAACCCACCGCCCAAGGGCGCGAGACGTGCGTAAGTCACCGCCCCGGGGGTCGCGGTTTCAGCAGGCGGCGGCGAGGTCGTCGGTGATATTGGCGTCCGGGGTCGGCTCGGTCTCACCGGGTTCGGTCGGATCCGGCTCTGTCGGCTCGGCGGTCTCGTCGGCGGGATCGGGCGTCGCGGGAGTCTCGACGGTGCCGTCGATGAGCGCCTGGATGTCGGCGTGGATCTGAGCGAAATCGGGATTGGCCGTGTTGTACTCCGGCGGCACCACCGACAGCGTGGCGATCTGCGTCCCGCGTGCCTTGAGCGCCAGATCGGCGAAGGCCGCGAGCTCCGACCCCGGGAGATTCGTGGCCAGCATCTGGGCGCTCGAGTCGGCGATCTTCCCCGCGTTCAGCAGCACGGTCTGCGGGCTGAGCTGGTCGAGCATCGAGACCATCAGGCACTTCTGCCGCGCCATCCGGTCGAAGTCGTCGCTCTGGATCCGGCTGCGAGCGAACCACAGCGCCTCATTGCCGTCGAGCTTCTGCCGTCCCGCGGGGAGGTACTCATCGCGTTTGCGGTCGGTCTCACCGAACATGGCGATCGGGGTGGGAACGTTCACCGTGATCCCACCCACGGCGTCGACCAGCGACGCGAATCCCTCCATGTTGATGAGCACGTAGTAGTTCATCGTCAGACCCGTGGCACCCTCGACCGCGTCGATCGTGGCGTCCAGCCCCGGGTCAGCGCTGTCCGGGTACAGGTCCGAGCGGTCCTCCCCCGCCGTGTGCACCGCGTTGAGCAGGCACTCCTCGCCGCAGTTGAAGCCGTAGGGGTAGGCCTCCCGCATCGGCGAGCCCTCGGGGAAGGGGACGTTCTGCAGGTTGCGCGGCAGCGAGATCATCACGCTGTCCCCGGTAGCGGCATCGATGCTCACGACGTTCAGGGAGTCCGGGCGCAGTCCCTCGCGACCGTCGCCGGAGTCCGCGCCCAAGAGCAGGATGTTGTACCGGCCTTGCAGCGGAGGCGTCGTCTCGGTCGCATCGAAGACCTGCGTCACGACCTGCCGGGAGGCGGAGACCGTGTTCCAGCCGACCGTCACGATGCCGCTCGCGAGGGCGATCACGACCATGTTCACCACGCTGACGACCGCCATGCGCCGGAGGTCGAGGCCGGGCAGCACCGCGAGCCGCCACGCGTCCACGAAGAGCCCCAGCCAGCCGATCGTGACGATCGCGAGGCCGAAGCGGGCGATGTCGAGGGTCGCCGGGTCGGTCACCCACCCGATCAAGGTCTCGCGCTCGGGACGGATCACCAGGACAGCCACCAGGAAGCCGACGACGGCCAGCGCCCAGAGCCCCATCACGACCTGCCCGAGACGTCTCGCACCGGCGAGGAACTGCGCGCTGCCGGGCCAGATGATCGTGGCGGCCATCAGCGAGAGGGCTCGGCGCAGTGCACGATCCGGGGACATCCGGCGGCGGCCGGGGCGCACGTCCTGCGGTTCCAGGGCAGTGCTCCTCTCGGGCGGTTCCGGGTCGTCGCCCAGTGTGCCAGTCACCGATCGACCGCCCCGGCGGCGGTGTCCCTGAACCCCATCAACACGTCTGGTCGAGGTCCTCGGTCTGATTGGCCTTGCGCGGGTCCAGGGTCTCGGGATTCGGATCGGCCATCGAGAGCGAGGACGACACCATCAGCGAGGTCGCCTCCGGTCGGCCCTCGGCGACGGCGATCGCGTCCTCGACCATCCGGTGCACCTTGGGATAGTCCGGATCGCCGGTGTTGATCTCCGGCGGCACGAGCGAGACCGAGGAGATCGGCTCGCCCCGGGTCTTCAGCACCAGGTCCATGAAGATGTTGAGATCCTGACGCGGGATATCGGTCTCGAGCATCGCCTCGCCGGAGTCGGCGATCTTCTGCATGTTCATGACCACCGTCTGCGGGCTCAGCTGCTGTGCCATCGCGTTCATGACGCATTTCTGCCGGCCCATGCGCGACCAGTCGTCGTTGAGCACCCGGCTGCGGGCGTACCACAAGGCCTCGTAGCCGTCGAGCTTCTGCTCGCCCGCCTCGATGTAACCGCTGATCGGATTGCCGATGCCGTCGATCGCGGTGCGCTCGCGCACGTTCATCGTCACACCGCCGACGGCATCGACCAGACCCTCGAAACCGTGCATGTTGATGAGCGCGTAGTAGTTGAGCTTCAGCCCGGTGACCTCCTCGACGGCCTCCATCGTCGCGCCGATGCCCGGCGAGGACGAGTCGAAGAGATCGGCGTGATCCTCGGCCCAGGTGTTGACCCCGTTGAGATAGCAGTCGTCGCAGTCGAAGCCGTTCGGGAACTCCTTCCCCATCACCGAGTCCTTCGGAAAGGGGACGTTCTCCAGATTGCGCGGCAGGCCGATGATGACGGCTCGTCCGGTGTCGGCGTCCACGCTCACGACGTTGATGGAGTCCGGTCGCATCCCCGTGCGGTCGTCGTCGGCGTCCGATCCGAGCAGGAGGATGTTGTACCGGCCCTCATGGGGATCGACGGAGGTGGTGGAGGCGAAGACCGCGCCGGCGAATCCGTCCACGACCGAGACGGTGTGCGCGGCGAAGAACATGACCCCCGCCACCACGAAGCACAGCACGCCGTTGACGCCCGCGGAGATGGCTCGGTGACCGCGGCGCAGCTCGCGCGGGCGTCCCAGCCGCCAGGCGTCGACGATGAGGGCCGCCCAGGCGACGGCACCCGCGATGAGCAGCCAGCGGCCGACCCCCAGGATCAGGCCGTTGGTGGCGAACTCGAAGAGCATCGAACGCGAGGTGAGGGCGATGAGAGCGAGGAGGGCGGCAAGGGCGAGGACACCCAGCCAGACCCGCACGGCGATCCGGCCGACGGTGCGATTGCCGTGCACCAGCTGGGCCGATCCGGGCATCACGACCGACATGGCCGCGAGGGTGAGGGAGCGCCGGAATCGGATACGGGAGGTGGCGGCCTCGGGGTCGCTGTAGCTACCGCCCATGACGCTGGAGGGCACGTTCGACATCGTCGTCCTTACGGTGGGGAAGGGTCCGTAGGTCCCGCCCAGTATCGACGCCGTGAGCGGGCGAGGCCACGAGACGCGCCGAGCACAGCAGTGTTTTTCTCCCCCGTCACCGGCTCGGCTATTTTCGACCCATGTCCTCCGACGGCCGTTCCGGCGAATACGACTGGCTCTATGAGGACGATCGCCGACGGTCGTCCGCTCCCGAGCCCTCTCCTCGCGGCGGCGACGATCTACCGCCCCCGCAGCTGCCGCCGCCGGGGTCGGGCAGCGGCTCGGCGGGACGTCCGCGCAAGAAGCGGGGCAAGCTGCGCTATCTGTGGCTGCTGCTGGTGCTCTGGCTCGCCTTCCTGGTCGCCGTGCCCTTCATCGCCTGGGCTCAGGTCACCAAGGTCCCGGCGACGCCGGACGGCGATCGCCCCGATGGGCAGCGCGGATCGAACTACGTGATCGTCGGGTCGGATGCTCGTCCGGGCGAGGAGGCCCGCGGGCGCACCGACTCGATCATGGTGCTGCACACGGGACGGGGCCCCACCGTGCTGACCTCGTTCCCGCGGGACTCGATCGTCGACATCCCCGGACACGGGAGCACGAAGATCAACGCGGCCTATGCCTTCGGCGGCGCCCCGCTGCTCGTGCAGACGATCGAGCAGAACACCGGTCTTCACATCGACGGCTTCGTCGAGATCGGCTTCGAGGGCCTGGTGGACGTCGTGGACTCCCTGGGCGGCATCGAGCTGTGCCCGGAGAACGCCTTGCAGGACGAGGACTCCGGACTCGACATCGAGGCCGGCTGTCAGACCGTCGACGGGGAGACCGCGCTCGCGTACTCACGCAATCGCAAGGCCTACGCCGCCGGCGATATCGCGCGCGGAGAGGCCCAGCGCGAGGTGATCGGCGCGATCGGCGCCAAGGCTCGGTCGCCCTGGACCGTCCTCAATCCGCTGCGCTACTACGGCGCCGCGGTCGACACCGGCAGCTCGCTCGCTGTCGGCGACGATGTCTCGCTCTTCTCCTTCGTGCGCTTCGCGTGGGCGCTGTCGGGGGCGATGGGCGGCAGCGGCCTCAACTGCACCGTCCCGATCGCGGACATGCAGGTGAACTGGGACAGCACCCGCGCCCCGGCCTTCTTCGACCATCTGATCAACGACACCAGCGGGGACCTCGGCGACCTCTGCACCCCCACCGGTCTACCCGAGTAGGAGCCCAACCTCTCCTTGCCCGCCCCTCGTGAGCGGTACCTGATCAACCTCATCGCATGCGTATCAGGTTGATCAGGTACCGCCCCGTGCGCCGGCGGACGTCACGATGTTGACGATCCTCACCGGTCGATCGGCTATAGACGGATGCCTCGTACGCCGCTCGCCGCCAGTTCCAGCGAATGGGCGCGCCAGGTGCCCTCCGATGAACTTCATCCTGCCTTGCGAGAAGCCCATGCTGCGCATGAAATCGCAGCCGAGCTGAAGCAGCGCTCCGGTTTCTTCGACCGGATAGTCGCGGGTGAAGCCAAAACCGCCGATGTCTCGCTCTTCTCCTTCGTGCGCTTCGCCTGGGCCCTGTCCGGGGCGATGGGCGGCAGCGGCCTCAACTGCACCGTCCCGATCGCGGACATGCAGGTGAACTGGGACAGCTCCCGCGCCCCGCCTTCTTCGATCACCTGATCAACGACACGAGCGGCGACCTCCGCACCCCCACCGGCCTGCCCGAGCAACGAGGGTCAGGAGCCCGAGCACAGGTGCCGCGGCGGTGTCACTGCGCTCGCTGAGATTGAGCCGCACTCGCTCGCCGTCGACGGTCGATCGACATCGGCCACCGAGATTCACGATCCGCGCCGCACCCCTTGTGATCTACATCGCATTACCTTTATGCTCCGAACCAGTCATACAACTGACTTAGTAACGATGGGAGCGCCCTATGACAAGAACCCACAGCTCATCGAGGAGCCTCGATGAGTGACGAGACGACTCAGGCACCCGCCGAAGCGGGAGGCCGACTATCGGGCAACCTCGGCGTGGGACACATCGCAGCGATGGTCATCGCCACAGCATCTCCGCTGGGCGTCATGGGCGGCGTCGCCGCCTTCGCCATGGCCTTCGGCAATGGATACGCCGTTGCGGCCACCTACCTGATCATCGCGATTCTGATGCTTGCTTTCGCCTACACCCTCAGCCGTGTCACGCCGTTCGTTCGCAATGCGGGAGCCTTCTTCTCCTATGTGGGACACGGCCTCGGCCCGATGGCCGGCGTGGCCACCGCGGCGATGGCCTGGATCGTCTACTACGCCGTTTTGGTCCTCGTGTACGCCTATGTCGGCCTGCAGCTCGACGCGGCCGTGCAGATGCTGGGCGGCCCGGCGATCAGCTGGTGGATCTACACCTTCCTCGTCATGGCGCTCATCGCCTACATGGGATACCACCGCATCGACTTGACCACTCGGGTCCTGGCGGTGACCTTGACCATCGAGGTTCTCCTGATCGTGATCGTCGATGTCGCGGTGACGGTCCAAGGCGGGGCCGAGGGACTGCACGGCCAGGGCTTCCTTCCGAGCGCGATCTTTCCCGACGGCTCAGGGTTCGCCATTGCCGCCATGTTCTGCGCGATGTCGTTCATCGGATTCGAAGCCACCGCAGTGTTCCGAGACGAGGCCCGAGACCCGGATCGCACCGTCCCGCGAGCTACCTACATAGCCGTGATCTTCATTGGGGTCCTGTACGCGGGATCGGCCTGGGCCCTGTCGATGGCTTTCGGCCGCGATGATCTGATCGAAGCGGGCTCCATGGGTGCGCCCGTGCTGCTCGGTGCCGCCTCGACTTTTGTCGGCGCCCTGATGGCCGACATCATCCAGGTGCTGCTCGTCACCGCGCTATTCGCTACGGCGCTCTCGTTTCACAACATCCTGGCGAGGTATCTGCACACCCTGGCACGAGCCAATCTGATACCCACCGGCCTCGCCCAGGTCCACCCCCGACATCGCGCACCGTCCAATGCCTCGGCGACGATGACCCTCATCTCGGGGATCACCTTCGTTCTGGCCCTCGTGGCCGGCCTCGATCCGATCCGGCACCTCGCGACGTGGGGCAACGGGCTCTCCGGGCTCGGCTTCTTCATCTTGCTCACCACGACGACCGCGTCGGTCTTCGTCTTCCTCATCCGCCAGCGGACCGTCGCCCGACCCTCACCGCTCGCTTACTCGATCACTGCGCTGGGCACGATCGCCTTCGGCGCCTTGGTCTACGTCGCGGTGGCGAACTTCGGAGCCCTCGCCGGGGGCGACACAGCCCTCGCCTTCACCCTCATCGCAATATTCCCGGCGCTGGCGACGCTAGCGGTCGTCCGCGCGCTCGTTCTGAAGAAGAGGTCGCCTGAGCGATATGCGGCGGTCCACGAGCTGATCAGCTCGCCATGAGCCCGAAACGGACACTCGCCAACAACGAAGAGGAGAACATCATGCGGTACGACAAGAGCTGCTACATCGACGGCCAGTGGGTGACCCCGCGCGGCGATGCGGCTACCGCGGTCGTCAACCCTGCCACCGAGGAAGAGATCGCCTCGGTACGGCTCGGTTCCACCGTCGAGGTGGAGAGCGCCGTCGCCGCCGCGAAAAAAGCCTTCGCAGGCTACTCACAGACGAGCATCAACGAACGCCTCGCCGTGCTCGACCGGGTCATGGCGGCATACCAGCGACGAGCCGGCGATCTCGCCCGCGGATTGACGGCCGAGATGGGGGCACCCATCGGCCTAGCGGAGACCGCTCAGGTACCCGCCGGGCTCGGCCAGCTGGCCACTACCCGTGCAGCCCTGGCAGAGTTCCCCTGGGAATACGCCAGGGACACGACCAGGATCGTGCATGAGCCGATCGGGGTCTGCGGTCTCATCACGCCCTGGAATTGGCCGCTCCTGTTGATCTTTGCCAAGATCGCCCCCGCCCTGGCCGCGGGCTGCACAGTGGTCCTCAAACCCTCCGAAGTCACACCTCTCAACGCCATCCTCGTCGCCGAGATCCTCGACGAGGCCGAGGTCCCTGCCGGCGTCGTAAACATGATCCAAGGGCACGGCGATCCGATCGGCGCAGCCATCGCCTCGCATCCCGATGTCGACATGGTGTCGTTCACCGGCTCCACGGCTGCAGGCATCCGCGTCGCCGAGAGCGCCGCACCCACCGTCAAACGAGTGTGCCAGGAGCTGGGCGGCAAGTCCGCCAATATCGTGCTGGAGGACGCCGATATCGCCGCGGTCGTAGCCCGTGACCTGGCGGGAGTCTTCGCCAACTCAGGTCAGTCGTGCAATGCGAGCGCCCGCATCCTGATCCCGCAGAGCCAGCTCGAGCTGGCCGAACGCACTGCGGCCGGTGCGGTAGCCGCGACTCGGGTAGGCGACCCCACCAGTCCGATCACGCAGGTGGGACCGGTCGCCTCACAGGCCCAGTACGACAAAGTGCAGAGGATGATCACGACCGCCATCAAGGATGGGGCTCGCGTCGTCGCCGGGGGCCCTGGTCGCCCCGAAGGGCTCGAGCGAGGCTACTTCGTGAGGCCCACGGTGATCTCCGATGTCTCCTCGGAAATGGAGATCGCTCAGGAGGAGATCTTCGGCCCTGTGGTGACATTGCACCCGTACCAGGACACTGAAGACGCGATACGTATCGCCAACGACACCCGCTACGGCCTGTCCGGAATGGTCTCGTCGTCAGACCCCGAGAAGGCACGCGACGTGGCGCGGCGGATCCGCACCGGTATGGTCCACCTCAACGGCGCACCGCTGGCCATGGACTCTCCTTTCGGCGGCTACCGGCACTCGGGCAACGGTCGCGAGTACCACGCCGAGGGGCTGCGTGAGTTCCTCGAGACCAAGTCGATCTTCGGCTACGAGGACTGACCGCGATCGGCGGGCGGGGCGAGCCCGATCGCCCCGCCGGCCGCCAGCTCGAGTCGCAGACGGCCGGACACTCGTGACCGTCTAGAATTCTGCGCATGCGGGGGCCGCGGATGGTGCGCCCCGGAGGCAACCGGGAAGGGTGTAGATGGCATACGTCGAGGCGTCCGTGCGCCGCCGACAGCTGGTGGCTGCCGCGCGGAATGTGCTCTCTCGCGAAGGGGTCTCCAATACCCCGCTACGCGCGGTGGCGCTTGAGGGCAATGTTCCGCTCGGCACCCTGCAGTACGTCTTCCCAACCAGGGAGCAACTGCTGCACGCGGTGATCGAGGATGTCGTGACCGAGATCGTGCGAGTGCAGAACGAATCGGTCGAGACTGCTTCGGGCCTGGCCCACGCGATCAGACACGGACTCCGTCATTTCTGGGCTCGGCTCGTCGCTGACAGAGACCTCCAGGTGATGCAGTACGAGCTCACGACCTACTCACTACGCAACCGCGAGCACGAAGAAGATCTCGCCCGATGGCAGTACGAGTCGTACGCCGATGTCACCTCCCGCTGGTGCCAGATGGCGGCCGAACGCGCCCAGGAGACCTGCGCAGTGCCATTCGACCAACTAGGTCGGATCATTCTCGCCAGTGTCGATGGACTCATCCTGCAGTTCCTCTGTCACCCCGACAGCGAGCGGGCGGAAAGCGACCTCGAACGCGTCATCGACATGCTGATCGGCCTCGCCTCACCTCAGAAGGCTTAGCGAAGCCGAGCCACCTCCGCCAAGTAAGCCTTGTGTGAACGTCGCCACATCTCTAAACTCAGTCATACAACTGACTTAAGGAGCGCAGGATGAACGATGTCGATGTCGTGGTGGTCGGTGCCGGAATCGCCGGACTCAGCGCTGCTCGAGCCCTGACCGCTGCGGGCAAGACCGTGACAGTCCTGGAGGCACGTGACAGGGTCGCGGGTCGCACCTTCGGAGGCTTCCTCAGCAACGGTGTGCCGGTCGAACTCGGAGGTCAATGGGTAGGGCCCACCCAGGATGCCGTGCTGGAGCTCATCGACGAGCTCGGACTGGAGACCTTCCCCACCTATGCCGAAGGCGATGGGGT
Source organism: Aeromicrobium sp. YIM 150415 (assembly GCF_016918125.1). Lineage (NCBI taxonomy): Bacteria > Bacillati > Actinomycetota > Actinomycetes > Propionibacteriales > Nocardioidaceae > Aeromicrobium > Aeromicrobium sp. YIM 150415. The sequence goes on from NZ_JAERWM010000003.1 coordinate 58,964, forward strand.
GATGGCCTACGGCGGCGACGTCGTGAGGTACGACGACCCTACCTATGGACTCCCCTCGTCGAGCGTCGCCGAGGTGGCACGCCTCTGGATGATGATCGAGGAGCTCGCCTCGACCATCAATATCACGGCACCGTGGGAGACCGAGAACGCCGATGAGCTGGACCGATCGACTCTGGATCAATGGCTTACATCGAACACCGCGGATCCCACCGCGCTGCAGTTCTTCCGCCTCCAGGTACCGGCCCTGTTCTCAGCCGAGGCCGCTGAGCTCTCGTTGTTGCACTTCCTCTTCTACATCAAGTCCGGCACCAGCCTTCAGGTCCTCGTGGATGTTGAGGGCGGCGCGCAGGAACGGCGCGTCGTGGGGGGCACCCATCAGCTTTCCGAGCGAATGGCCGCTGAACTCGGCGAGCGAGTACGACTCGAGACCGTCGTACACACGATCACCCAGGATGACTCCGGCGTGGTGGCGGCCTACGAAGGCGGCGAAGTCAGCGCGGGCTACGCGGTGATCGCGCTTCCGCCGACGCTGGCCGGGCGGCTGCACTACTCCCCGCCACTACCCGCTTCCCGCGACAGTCTCACCCAGCAGATGCCTGCAGGTTCGGTGATCAAGTTCCATATCGCCTACGCCGAACCCTTTTGGCGCCACGAGGGACTGAGCGGCGCGGCATTCAGCCTCGACGATGCGTTCAACGTCGTCTTCGACAACTCTCCGCCGGATGCGTCCTGCGGGATCCTCGTCGGCTTCCTCGAAGGTATCCACGCACGTCGCGCCGCATCTCTCGATGCCGACGAACGCCGAGAGCTGGTGCTCTCGGCCCTCGTGAAGTACTTCGGCCCGAAAGCCGCGAACCCCTTCGATCTGGTTCAACAAGACTGGAACGCCGAAGAGTTCACTCGCGGCTGCTACGGCGGTCGACTCGGCGCGGGCGCCTGGACCAGCTACGGGCCAGCACTCGCAGCGCCCGTGGGGCGCCTCCATTGGGCGGGAGCCGAGACCTCCGAAGTATGGAACGGCTATATGGACGGCGCGGTGCGATCCGGGCGGCGCGCGGCCCACGAGATCCTCACTCAACTCGACTGAAACCGATCACCAGGAGCACCCAGATGACGGAACCCCGGCACGATGCGAACCCTGCCGTGACATCGTCGAGGACCTGCGCCGTGGCTATCGTCGGAGCCGGCATGGCCGGTTTGATCGCGGCCAGGGAGCTCGACCGGCAGGGTATCGACGTCCTCGTCCTGGAGTCCGCCGACCGGGTCGGCGGACGAGTGCTGGCAGAGACCTCCGCCCTCGGCTCGCGACTCGACCTCGGGGGCCAATGGGTCGGCTACGGACATCACCGGCTCGAGGCACTGGCAGCCGAGCTCGGTGCAACAGTGTTCGCGATGCGTTCCCCGCGGAGGCCGACGATCCTTGAGGGGACTACCACCGTCGGCACCTGGCTCACCTTGGCTTTCGCCACTTCGAGACTCGCGGAACTGGAGATCAGGTCGCGCCTTCGTGTCCCGAAGAGCTGGGCCTCGCAGACCGTCGAGGCCTGGATCAGCAGCACTCCGGGGAGCCGGACGAGGCAACTGCTCGATGCTCTCGCGAGCGTGACCACGACCGCCGATCTCGACCGCTACTCGATGGCAGCCTTCGCTCAGATGACCCGTTATCAGGGTGGGCTGGCGAGCATGATGGCCTCGAAGGGTGGTGCCCAGGAGAGCCTCATCACCCAAGGCGCGGGAACACTCGCGGAGAGGTTGGCCGCTGACCTGGCACCCCGAGTCCTCACCGGGCATGGCGTCCTCTCGATCCAGCATCGCGAAGACGGGGTAACGCTGACGACCGCTCGCGGCGGCATTGAAGCCGAGCAGGCGATCGTGACAGCGCCACCTCCAGTGGCGGCCCGAATCGACTACGACCCGCCCTTGTCCGGGCCGATATCCACCCTCGGACGGACGACCTACATGGGCTCGGTCTACAAGGCCATCGCCATCTTCGATCGACCTTTCTGGCGCCCACGGACCAGCGGTGAGTTCATCGTGCTCGGCGATCTTCCGTTCGCGGTCTTCGACACCACGCCACCGGATGGTCCGGGCCATCTGTGCTTCCTGGTCGCCGGTCGAGCGGCGCGACAGCTCGACCACCTGACCAACGCCGAGCGACGCCACCTGCTCCTCGGTCGGCTGGCACCCCACACCGGCCCCGAGGTGCTCGACCCCGTCGACTGGCATGAGAAGTCGTGGCATCTCGACGAACACGTGGGTGGCGGTTACGCCGCCATTCCCGAGCCAGGGACGACCGATGGATTCCTCCCCATGCCCTCCCAGGCGATCGGACGCCTGCACTGGGCAGGCACCGAGACCGCCGGCGAGCACGCCGGCTACATCGAGGGGGCCATCGAATCAGGTGAACGCGTGGCGCACGAGATCATCGAGGCCAGGCCGAAGACCGCCTGACGGCACCACGAGTTCCTACCGCTGCCCGCAGCCGAGCACTGCTCAGAGGGTGGACTGGATGCCGGCGAGGAGCTGGCGAGCCATGACGATGCGCTGGACCTGATTGGTGCCCTCGTAGATCTGGGTGATCTTGGCATCGCGCATCATCCGCTCGACCGGGTAGTCACGCGTGAAGCCGTACCCCCCGAGCAGCTGCACGGCATCGGTCGTCACCTGCATCGCGGTGTCGGAGGCGAAGGCCTTGGCGGCGGCGCCGAAGAAGGTCAGATCCTTGTCGCCCCGCTCGGAGCGACCCGCGGCGGCATAGGTGATCTGTCGCGCGGCCTCCACCTTCATGCCCATGTCGGCGATCATGAACTGCAGACCCTGGAAGTCGCTGATCGGCTTGCCGAACTGCTGACGCTCCTGGACATAGCCGAGCGCATAGTCCAGGGCGCCCTGCGCGACGCCGACCGCCTGCGCCGCGATCGTCACGCGGGTGTGGTCGAGGGTCTCCATCGCGATCGCGAAACCCTTGCCCTCGTCGCCGATGATGCGGTCCTCGGGAATGCGGACATCGTCGAAGTAGACCTCGCGGGTCGGTGAGCCCTTGATGCCGAGCTTCTTCTCCGGGGCGCCGAAGGACACGCCCTCGTCGGACTTCTCCACGACGAAGGCGCTGATGCCCTTGCTGCGCTTCTCCGGATCGGTCATGGCGAGCACGGTGTAGTACTCGGACTCACCGGCATTGGTGATCCACCGCTTGGTGCCGTTCAGCACCCAGTGGTCGCCGTCGCGGACGGCGCGGGTCTTCTGGTTGGCGGCATCCGACCCGGCCTCGGGCTCGGAGAGGCAGTACGAGAAGCCGCCCTCGCCCGCCGCCAGCTTGCCGAGGTACGTCTGCTTCAGCTCCTCGCTGCCGCCGATCTGCACCGGCAGCGAGCCGAGCTTGTTGACCGCGGGGATGAGCGAGCTCGACACACACGCGCGAGCGACCTCCTCGATCACCAGCACCGTCGCCAACGCATCGGCTCCGGCCCCGCCGTACTCCTCGGGCACGTGGGGCGCATGGAAACCGCCGGCCACCAGCGCGTCGTGGGCCTCCTGCGGGTAGCGGGCCTCCTCGTCGACCGCGGCGGCGAACGGGGCGATCTTCGCCTCCGCCAACGCCCGGACGGTCTCGCGGATGGCCTGGTGCTCCTCGGACAGTGCATAGAAATCGCTCACGCGCACATCTTAGGACGTCCTAGGGTGTCCCCCGCGCGGGGTGGTCGGACCCGCGATGAGGCGAAGATCACCCGCACGCGGGTAGGCCACCGGCGTGTCGCCGAGCGAGAATGGCCGATGGCCCCATTCGTCACGGGCCCCTTCACGCGACGCAGGAGTGATTCTCGCTTGTCCAGCCAGGCCAACCTCCCTGAGATCCGGACCACCCATCAGCCTTCTCGTCAGACGACCGATGTCCTGCTCGTCGGGGCGGGTGTCATGAGCGCGACGCTCGGCGCGCTCCTGCAGTCGCTGGAGCCGGACTGGAGCATCACCGTCCTGGAGCGCCTCGAGGGTCCTGCCCTCGAGAGCAGCGATCCGTGGAACAACGCCGGCACCGGCCACGCGGCACTGTGCGAGCTCAACTACACCCCGCAGCTGGCCGACGGATCGGTCGATGTCAGCAAGGCGCTCACGATCAACGAGCAGTTCCAGCTCTCGCGCCAGATGTGGTCCTACGCGGTCGAGAACGGGCAGCTCACCGACCCCTCCTCCTTCGTCAACCCGGTGCCGCACGTCAGCTTCGTGCGTGGCGCCGAGAACGCCGAGTACCTGCGCCGGCGCTATGACGCCCTCGCCGAGAACCCGCTCTTCGAGGGCATCGAGCTCATCGAAGATCGCGAGGAGTTCGCGCGGCGTCTCCCGCTGATGGCCGACGGCCGCGAGGACGACGAGCCGATCGCCCTCAACTGGTCGCAGAACGGAACCGATGTCGACTACGGGTCGCTGACCCGCCAGTTCGTCGACAGCCTCGGGCAGCGCGGAGCCGACATCCGCTACGGCCAGCAGGTCAAGAACCTCACCAAGCAGACCGACGGCACCTGGGTCGCGAAGGTCAAGGACAAGCAGCAGGGATCCACCTACCAGCTCAACGCGCGCTTCGTCTTCGTGGGCGCGGGCGGCGGGGCGTTGCACCTGCTGCAGAAGTCCGGCATCGAGGAGATCAAGGGCTTCGCCGGGTTCCCGGTCAGCGGGCAGTTCCTGCGGTGCCTCAACACCGATATCGCGGACCAGCACCAGGCCAAGGTCTACGGGCTCGCGGCGGTGGGCGCTCCCCCGATGTCGGTGCCCCACCTGGACACCCGCGTGATCGACGGTCAGCGCAGCCTGCTCTTCGGCCCCTATGCAGGCTGGACCCCCAAGTTCCTCAAGAACGGCTCCTTCACCGACCTGCCGCGGTCGATCCGGCCGAACAATCTGATGCCGATGCTCGGCGTGGGCCTGACCTCGATGCCGCTCGTGAAGTACCTCGTCATGGAGGTGCTGAAGAGCTCCAAGAGCCGCATCAACGAGCTGAACGTCTTCGCGCCGTCGGCCGATGCCGACGACTGGGAGCTCATCACCGCCGGTCAACGCGTGCAAGTCGTCCGCAAGAAGGGCAAGGGCGGCAGCCTGGAGTTCGGCACCTCGATCATCAGCGCCGCGGACGGCTCGATCGCGGGACTGCTCGGCGCCTCCCCCGGCGCCTCGACGTCGGTCGCGGCCATGCTCGAGGTCCTGGAGAAGTGCTTCGGCTCGCAGTTCGAGGCCTGGAAGCCCAAGCTCAAGGAGATCGTGCCGTCCTACGGCATCTCGCTCGCGGAGAACCCGAGCCTGCTCGCGGATCTGCGCGACTGGACCGACCGCACGCTCCAGCTCTCGATGAGCGGGCAGCCCGCCACCAGCCAGCAGCACGCCGGCTGATCGGTCCTCACCGCCCGTAGCGCTCCTCGAGCAGAGGGCGGAACAGCTCCCGATGGTGGCCCGCGTAGTGGTCGGGCAGGAGCGGCCCGGCGAACACGCCGGCGACGGCCTCCGGCGTGAGCTGACGGACTCCTTGGCCGTCGTAGAGACCCGCGTCGCGGCAGTCGTCGTAACGCACCAGCAGCTCATCGGGCTGCCCTTCGCCCGATGATGCTCGCAGCACGACCACCTCGCGGGGCCCGTCGATCGACAGGCAGCTGCTCGGGTCGTTCGGCCCGCTGCCCTCCGGTGCTCGCGCGATCGCGGCGACCGCCTCGGGATCGAGTGCGGCAGAGCCGGTCAGACCGGGTTCGCCGCCGCCCGCCGTGTACCCGCACGCCACCAGCCGGGTGATCCCGGACGGCTCGGCGGGAAACTCCGTGGCGGGAATCCAGTCCTCATCGTCGACCAGCGGCGGCGATACGGGGCAACCGAGATGGTCCGTGTCGATCCGGTGGGCCGATGCGAGGATCCGATCCCGCAGCCCGGCCTCGGCCTGGACGATCAGCCGCGTCTCGCCGAGCTCCACGACGACACGGTCGCCGTCCGTCTCCGCCCTGTGCGCGTCCATCGTGTCGTCGCCCACGGGAGTGAAGGCGACGAACTCGCCGGTGACCTCCACCGATGTCTCGCGGGGGTCTCCAGCGGGACAGCCGACCTGCGTCGCGGACCCTGGACGCCCCACCGCGGGCACGGGGGCCGGCTGCCGCGCCATCGCGCACCACTGCCCCAGGCGCTGGCTCGCGGACTCCCAGCCCCAGTGGTCCGGCACCGCCACCTGGGCCGAGCCGTAGGACTCCCAACGGAAACCGTCCGGCAGCTCCGGCGTGGACGAGGCGGACGGCGTCCCTGGTTCGGTCGGCGTCTCTCCTCCCCGCACCCCGCAGCCGGCAACCAGGACGATCGCCACCGCCAACCAGATCTCCGGACGCATCGCTCGCATATCTTCCTATGTCGCCGACGCACCGATCGTCTCACTCCGCGAGTGGTGCCAGCTGGACCGCGAGTGGTGGAAACTCGCCCCGGATCCGCGGTTTCGAGGGCGAATCTGCACCACTCGCGGATACCGGGGACCCGACCGCTGCCGGACCTGACAGAGCCCCCGCCGGAGGACCGGCGGGGGCTCTGTGGTCGTGCTGGATCAGGCGGGACCGGGCTTGGCCAGGGCGCCCATCAGATCGCGGTTCAGCTGAGAGATGACGTCCAGCGGGATGCCCTTGGGGCAGGCCGCCGTGCACTCGCCGATATTGGTGCAGCCGCCGAAGCCCTCGGCGTCCATCTGCTCCACCATGCTCAACACCCGCGACTCCCGCTCGGGCTGGCCCTGCGGCAGCAGCCCGAGGTGGGTGATCTTGGCGGCGGTGAACAGCATCGCCGAGCCATTGGGGCACGCCGCAACGCAGGCACCGCAGCCGATGCAGGTCGCCGACTCGAAGGCGTGGTCAGCGTCGACCTTCGGGACGGGCAGGTTGTTGGCCTCGGGAGCCGAGCCCGTCGGCGCCGTGATGTAGCCGCCCGCGGCGATGATGCGATCGAAGGCGCCGCGGTCGACGACGAGATCCTTGACGACCGGGAAGGCTCCCGCGCGCCAGGGCTCGATGTCGATGGTGTCGCCATCGCTGAACGTGCGCATGTGCAGCTGGCAGGTCGTGGTGACCTCCGGACCGTGCGCGATGCCGTTGATCACGACACCGCACATGCCGCAGATGCCCTCACGGCAGTCCGAGTCGAACGCGACCGGCTCCTCGCCCTCGAGCGTCAAACGCTCGTTGAGGACGTCGAGCATCTCGAGGAACGACATGTGCTCGCTGACATCGTCGAGCTCGTACGGCACCATCGAGCCCTTGGCGTCGGCGTCCTTCTGGCGCCAGATTCGAACGGTGATCTTCACTTGTAGCTCCTGGCCTTCATCTCGACGTACTCGTATTCCAGCGGCTCCTTGTGCAGGACCGGCTTGTCCCCGCCGAACTCCCAGGCCGCGACATAGGCGAACTCGTCGTCGTGACGCAACGCCTCGCCGTCCTCGGTCTGGCTCTCGGCACGGAAGTGACCGCCGCAGGACTCGCGACGGTTCAGCGCATCGATGCACATGAGCTCACCGAGCTCGAAGAAGTCCGCCACGCGGCCGGCGCGTTCGAGGGTCTGGTTCAGCTCCTCGTTGACGCCGGTCACCTTGACATTGCTCCAGAACTCGGCCTTGAGATCGCGGATCAGCTGGATCGCCTTGACCAGCCCCTCCTCGGTGCGCTCCATGCCGCAGTAGTCCCACATGATGTGGCCGAGCTCCTTATGGAAGGAGTCGACCGTGCGCTTGCCGTCGATCGAGAGCAGCGTGTTGACACGCTCCTCGACGGCCTCACGGGCCTCGACGACCGCCGGATGGGAGTCGTCGATCTTCTCGAAGGGCCCGTCGGCGAGGTAGTTCGAGATCGTGTACGGCAGCACGAAGTACCCGTCGGCGAGACCCTGCATGAGGGCCGAGGCCCCGAGGCGGTTAGCGCCGTGGTCGGAGAAGTTCGCCTCGCCCGCCACGAACAGACCCGTGAGATTGCTCTGCAGGTCGTAGTCGACCCACAGGCCACCCATCGTGTAGTGCACGGCCGGGTAGATGCGCATCGGCTCGGTGTAGGGATCCTCGCCGGTGATCTGCGCATACATGTCGAAGAGATTGCCGTACTTGGCCTCGACCGTGTCGCGACCCATCCGCTCGATCGCATCGGCGAAGTCCAGGTAGACGCCGAGCCCGCCGGGGCCGACGCCCTTGCCCGCGTCGCACTGGTACTTGGCGGCACGCGAGGCGATGTCGCGCGGCACCAGGTTGCCGAACGAGGGGTAGATGCGCTCGAGGTAGTAGTCGCGCTCGTCCTCGGGGATCTGGCTCGCGTGGCGGTCGTCGCCGGCCTTCTTGGGGACCCAGATGCGGCCGTCGTTGCGCAGCGACTCGCTCATCAGCGTCAGCTTGGACTGGTAGTCGCCCGACACCGGGATGCAGGTGGGGTGGATCTGCGTGTAGCAGGGGTTGGCGAAGTACGCGCCCTTGCGGTGCGCCCGCCAGGTGGCGGTCACATTGCAGCCCATCGCATTGGTCGACAGGAAGAACACATTGCCGTAGCCACCCGTGGCGAGAACGACCGCGTCGGCGGTGTGCGTCTCGATCTCACCGGTGATCATGTCGCGGACGACGACACCGCGGGCGCGGTCGTCGACCATGATGACCTCGAGCATCTCGTGGCGCGTGTTCATCTCGACCGTGCCGAGACCGATCTGGCGCTCGAGCGCCTGGTAGGCGCCGATCAGGAGCTGCTGACCCGTCTGGCCGCGCGCGTAGAAGGTGCGGGACACCTGCACGCCGCCGAAGGAACGGTTGTCGAGCAGACCGCCGTACTCGCGGGCGAAGGGGACGCCCTGCGCGACGCACTGGTCGATGATGTTCACCGAGACCTGCGCCAGGCGATAGACATTGGACTCGCGCGAGCGGAAGTCGCCGCCCTTCACCGTGTCATAGAACAGCCGGTAGATGCTGTCGCCGTCGTTGCGGTAGTTCTTCGCCGCGTTGATACCGCCCTGCGCCGCGATCGAGTGCGCGCGCCGCGGGCTGTCCTGGTAGCAGAAGTTCTTGACGTGGTAGCCGGCCTCACCAAGCGTGGCGGCGGCGGAGGCTCCCGCCAGACCGCTGCCGACGATGATGACGCTCAGCTTGCGGCGGTTGGCCGGGTTGACGAGCTTGGCGGCGAATTTGCGCTCGTCCCAGCGCTTCTCGATCGGACCCGACGGGGCGGCATCGTCGTGGATGTCGTCGCCGCGAGTCAGGTAGTCGCTGAGGATCTGATCAGTAGTCATGTGCAGTAGCCCTTCAGCCGGTGATCCCGAGCAGGATCGCCCACGGGGGAAGCAGGAATCCGATGGTGATGACGGCCGACACGAACCAGGCGAGCGGTGTCAGCCGCGAGGCCAGGCGCGTCTTGCTGTAGTTCTGGCCGAGCGTCGTCAGCGCGCTCCAGATGCCGTGCCACAGGTGGAAGCCGACGGCGAGCACGGCGATCGTGTAGGACAGCACGACCCACCAGATCTCGAAACCGTTCACGGTCCGCTGGTAGGGGCTGTCGGACGCGCCACCGGGGCTGATGACATTGGCCGTCAGGTGCAGCAGGTGGTAGACGATGAACACCAGGATGATGACGCCGCCCCAGCGCAGGGTGAACGACGCGTACGAGCGCTGGACGCCGGTGGCTCCCTTGGAGGAGTGATAGCGCTTGCCGCCGCTGTACCCGGCGGCCTTCTTGTTGCGGCGCCACAGGGTGATCGCGGCCCACGCGTGGACGAGCACCGAGGCGAGGAGCGCGACGCGCACGATCCACAGCAGTCCCTCGTAGGGGAGCATCGGCTCGCCGAAGGTGCGCAGGTGGTGGGCGTAGGTGTCGAACGCCTCCTGACCTCCGAACACCTTGAGGTTGCCGTACATGTGCAGAATCAGGTAGCCCACCATGATGAGCCCCGATACCGCCATGGCGTACTTCATCGCGACCGTCGACCGTGAGGCCGGGACGCGCTTCTTCGTCAATTGGGTACTGGCCACGAGGACACACTAAGACCAACGCGACGATTCACGCTAAGTCCAACTGAGGCCGACTTTCATAGACGATGGGCATGGCACACTGGACCCCATGCAGGTGCAGCAGTTGGCCTACTTCCTCGCCGTCGCCGAGGCGCGCCACTTCACTCGGGCCGCGGACGTCGTGGGCGTCTCCCAGCCCACCCTGTCCAAGCAGGTGCGCGCGCTGGAGAACTCCCTCGGCACCGCCCTGTTCACCCGCACCCGTCACGGCGCCGAGCTGACGAGCGCCGGCGAGACCCTGCTCCCCCATGCTCGACGGATCGTCATCGATGTCGCGAATGCCGAACGTGCCGTGCACGAGATCGCCCAGCTGCGCCGCGGACGCGTGCGCCTCGGCGCGACCCCCTCGATGATCGACGGCCTCCTGCCCGATGTCCTGCGCGAGTTCCGCCTCACCTATCCCGATATCGAGCTGGAGGTCCAGGAGGCCGGCTCGCGGGTGCTGACCGACCACCTGCTCGCCGGGCGCCTCGACATCGCCGTGCTGATCGTGCCGCTCGCCGTGAGCTCCCCGGATATCGAGACGCACCTGGTCTTCCGCGAGCGGCTCGTGCTCGCGAGCCCGCGCGACGCCTGGCTGGGCGAGGAGGTCGCGGTGACCGACCTGAACGACCTGCCCCTGGTGATGTTCCGCGAGGGCTACGACCTGCGCGATGTCACCGTCCGGGCCTGCAATCGGGCGGGGTTCGAGCCACGGTTCGCGGTCGAGGGGGGCGAGATGGGGGCGGTGCTGCGGTTCGTCGAGGCCGGCCTCGGCCACGCCGTGGTACCCGAGATCGTCCTGTCCAGCCGTACCGATCTCGCTCGGTCCTGGATCGTCGAACCGCCCCTGGCCCGCGAGGTGGCGGTGGCCCACCGCGATGTCAGCTCGCTGCCGCTGGCCGCCCGCACCTTCCGCGACCTCTTGCTGCGCAAGCTCGGCTGAAGGGCATCGCCGTCAGGCCAGGGCGAAGTGGCGCTGCGGCACCCATCCATCGGCCGCCTCGTGACAGTACAGCGTCACGTGCTCGACATCGAAGGAACAGCGGAACTCCGCGAGATCCTCGAAGGCGCGATCGAGGCTGCCCTCGTCCAGATGGTGCGCCACCGTCACATGCGGGTGGAAGGGGAAGGAAGCCGCCGGGAGCTCGACCGCCTCCCGGATGGCTCGTTCGAGCAGCTCGGTGACCGAGATGCCCTCGGACACCGCCACGAACACCACCGGCGAGATCGGGCGGAAGGTGCCCGTGCCCTGGAGCGTCATCCGGAAGGCCGGAACGATCGCCGCCACCTCCGCCAGCGCCTGCTCGACGGCCACGATGTCGTCGTGGCCGATCTCGGTCGGCGGCACGAGGGTCACGTGCGTGGGCACCGTCTCGGCCATGGAGTCGCCGTAGGAGAGCCGCTTGGCCCGCAGGTGCCCTCCGAAGGGCTCGGGAACGGGGATCGCCACACCGATCGTCGGCATCAGCGGACCTTGACGAATCCCGATCGCTCGTAGACGAGCTCGAGGGTGGGAGAGGCGACCGCACGAGCGCGTTCCGCGCCGCGGGCGAGGAGCGCGTCCAGCTCGGCTCGATCGTCCAGCAGCGCTCGGGTACGCGCGCCGAAGTCGCGGACGAGGTCGCCCACGATCTCGGCCAGCGCGACCTTGAGGTGCCCGTACTGCTGGCCGTCGAACTCCGTCACGATCGCGTCGACGGGGCGGCCGGTCAGCGCGGAGAAGATGGTGAGCAGGTTGGACACCCCGGGCTTGTTCTCGGGATCGAAGCGGATCTCGCTGCCGGAGTCCGTCACCGCCGAGCGGATCTTCTTGGCGGCCGTCTTCGGGTCGTCGAGCATGTTGACCACACCGTTCGGACCCGAGAACGACTTGCTCATCTTGCCGGTCGGATCCTGGAGGTCGTAGATCTTCGCGATGTCCTTGACGATGTGCGGCTCGGGCACCGTGAAGGTCTCACCGAAGCGGTGGTTGAAGCGCTGCGCGAGATTGCGGGTGAGCTCGATGTGCTGGCGCTGATCCTCCCCCACCGGCACCCGGTCGGCCTGGTAGATGAGGATGTCGGCGGCCATCAGCGTCGGATAGGTGAACAACCCGACGCTCGCCGAGTCGGCGCCGGTCTTGCCGCTCTTGTCCTTGAACTGCGTCATCCGGCTCGCCTCACCGAAGCCGGTGATGCACTGCAACACCCAGGCGAGCTGCGCGTGCTCGGGCACCTGGCTCTGCACGAAGATCACGCTGCGCTCGGGGTCCACGCCGGCCGCGATGAGCTGCGCCGCCGCGATATAGGTGCGCTCACGCAGCGCGGCCGGGTCGTACTCGACCGTGATCGCGTGCATGTCGGGGATGAAGTAGAAGGCCTCGAACTCGTCCTGCAGCGCCACCCACTGCTTGAACGCCCCGATGTAGTTGCCGAGATGGTACGAGTCGGCTGTCGGCTGGGCACCGGACAGCACGCGGGGCTGGCGATCTGCGGGCATGAGGGCATTCTGCCAGCAGTCCCCGAGCACCCATGCGTAGGCTCGGGACCGTGAACGAGGTACGCGAGTGGACGGTCCCGGGCCGGGTGAACCTCATCGGGGAGCACCTGGACTACAACGGCGGCGCGGTGCTGCCGATCGCCATCGATCGGGGCCTGCTGATCAAGGTCCGGATGCGCGATGACGGCGCTGTGAACGTCTGGAGCGGCGGACGCAAGGCCTCGTTCGGGGTCGATATCGCTCCCGGCGAGGTCGACGACTGGGCGCTCTACACGGCCGCGGCCGTCTGGGCCACCCGCGAGGCGGAGGTACCGGTGCCGGGGGCGGACATCGTCATCGAGTCGACGCTCCCGACGGGCGCTGGCCTCTCGTCGTCCGCGGCCCTCACCTGCGGGCTGGCGGCGGCCCTCGACGACTTCGCCGGCACGGGGTTCTCCCGGCTCGATCTCGCCCGGATCGGTCAGCGCGCCGAGAGCGACTTCGTCGGTGCGCCGGTCGGCCTGATGGATCAGCTGGCGGTGCTCTGCGGCGAGGCCGGCCACGCCCTGCACATCGACTTCGCCGATGACGACGCCCCGGCGCTCGCCTCGGTTCCGGCGACGTGGTCCGATCACGGGCTGGTGCTGGCGGTGATCGACACCGGCATCACCCATGCGCTCGCCTCGGGCGAGTATGCCGCCCGCCGTCGCGAGTGCGACGAGGCCGCGAGTCAGCTCGGCCTCAGCGCTCTCGCGCGCGCCCAGGTCGATGCGGTGCTGCGGCTCGACGACGACACGCTCAAGCGCCGCACCCGGCACGTGGTGACCGAGAGCGCGCGCGTGCGCGGCACGGTCAAGGCCCTCGGCTCCGGGGAGTGGAAGCAGCTGGGCACGATTCTCTCGTCCTCGCACGAGTCCCTGCGCGATGACTTCGAGGTCAGCTGCCCCGAGCTCGATATCGCGGTCGAGGAGGCGCTCGAGGCCGGGGCGCTCGGCGCGCGGATGACCGGCGGGGGGTTCGGCGGCAGCGCCATCGCCCTGCTGCCCTCCGGCGAGGTCGAGAACCTCCGCTCACGGGTCGAGGCGCAGTACACGCGTCGCGACTGGAAGCCGCCGCAGGTCTTCACCGTCTCCCCCGTCGACGGCGCCTCGCGGCGCACCTGACGGCACCCTCCCCGCCCGTGGCGGTAGGCCATCAACCTCACCTCGGTGGCAGCGGTAGGCCATCAACCTCACGGACCCGTCATGAGGTTGATGGCCTACCGCTGACGCGTCCGTGAGGTTGACCAGGCACCGCCGCTCGATGGCGAGGCCGACGCGCGGGCGGCCCGTGAGAACCTAGGACGGTGAGCAGCGTACGCATCGCCTATCAAGGCGAGCCGGGGGCCAATTCGCACCTGGTGATCAAGGAGAACTACCCCGACGCCGAGGCCATCGCCTGCGCCTCCTTCGAGGATGCCTTCGCGCTGGTCGAGTCCGATGGCGCCGATCTCGCGATGATCCCGATCGACAACTCGCTCGCCGGCCGGGTCGCCGACATCCACCATTTCCTGCCCACCACGTCGCTGCACATCATCGCCGAGCACTTCCTGCGCATCCAGTTCGCTCTGATGGCGCCCCCGGGCGCCGCCCTGGACTCCATCAAGACCGTGCACAGCCACGTGCACGCGCTGGGTCAGTGCCGCAAGATCATCCGCATGCACGGGTGGACCCCGGTGATCGCGGGTGACACCGCGGGCGCCGCGCGCGAGATCCACGAGGCCGCCGACATCACCCAGGCCGCGCTCGCGCCACCTCTCGCCGCCGAGATCTACGACCTGCGCATCCTCGCCGAGGATGTCGAGGACGAGGCGCACAACACCACCCGCTTCGTCGTGCTCTCTCCCGAGCCGGTACGCACCGCGCCGGGCAACGGGCCGGTCGTGACGACCTTCATGTTCAACGTCCGCAACCTTCCCGCAGCCCTGTACAAGGCCCTCGGCGGGTTCGCGACGAACGGCGTCAACATGACCAAGCTGGAGAGCTACATGGTGGGTGGGGAGTTCATCGCCACCCAGTTCCTGGCCGAGGTGGAGGGTCATCCCGAGGAGCCCGGCCTGGCGCGTGCGCTGGAGGAACTGCGGTTCTTCACCACCGAGGTCAAGATCATGGGCGTCTACCCGGCCGATCCCTTCCGCGCGGCCACCTCGTGAGCGCACCGAACCGGACCGAGGCGGGGCGACGACGATGACGGGGCTGCCCTTCCCGCTCGGCGTTCCCGTCCTGACCGACGGCTTCGTGACACTCCGGGCGCACACGCCCGATGACATCGAGCCCGTCTACGAGATGGCGACCGACCCCGCGACGCAGCGCTGGACCGGAATTCCCGTGCCCTACCAACGCGGCGACGCCGAGGAGTTCGTCGGGCGGATCATCCCGGCCGGATGGGACACCGCCCAGTCCCTGTCCTGGGCGATCGAGGTCGACGGCCGGTTCGCCGGCAATGTCGACATCCGCGGCGCCGGCCCGGTCACCGATATCGGCTTCGTGCTGCATCCCCATGCCCGCGGTCGCGGCGTGATGAAGGCCGCGGTCGATCTCGCCGTGCAGTACGCCTTCGCCGAGGGCGGCAAAGAGGTCGTCCATTGGCGTGCGCAGGTGGGCAACGAGGCCTCGCTTCGCGTCGCCCACGCCTGTGGCTTCACCCTGCACGGGACGACACCGGGGCTGCTGTACGAGAACGGGCGGGTACACGACGCGTGGACGGCCTCGATCCGCTTCGGCGATGCTCCGACACCGCGGACCCGGTGGCGGTCGTCGCTGATCGAGACCGCGGCTCTTCGGCTGCGTCCGCTGGAGGAGCGCGATCTGGAGCGGATCGTCGAGGCCTGCAATGATCCGCTGACCCGCCTCTACCTGGCCGGACTGCCGCGTCCCTACGGCATCGCGCAGGCAGCGGAGTATCGTGCCGACTCGGTCTGGCAGGCCGCGACCGGCGGCAAGGAGACCTGGATCTTCTGCGACCCGAAGACCGATGAGCTGCTCGGCACCGTCGCCGTCATGGGGTTGCGCGGGGTCGACGAGGGATCCGGCGAGATCGGCTACTGGACGCATCCATCGGCCCGGGGGCGCGGTCTCACGATCGCCGCCGTGCGCGCGGCCATCGAGCACGCCTTCTCTCCCGACGGCCTCGACCGCCGCCGCCTCACCCTCTACGCGGCCGCGAGCAACGGCCCCAGCAATGCGGTCGCCCGGGCGGCGAACTTCACCGCCTTCGGCACCCAGCGCGCTGCCGAGCCCCTCGGCGACGGCAGCTTCGACGATCTCGTCGGCTACGAGCTGGTCCGCTAACCCCCGAAGGCTCAACGGGATCAGCGGGGGAACTCGCCGCCCTCGGCGAGCTCGCGGCAGGAGACCTTGCCCGGGACGACGCGGATACGCAGATCGGGCAGCACGATGTCACCCTCGATCTGCGCCTGCCAGATATCGCCGTAGACCATGTTGAGATCCGCGGTCGTGGCGTCGATCGCGGTATATCCCTGGCCGTTGTTGTGCCCACCGTTGCGTGAGCTGTTGTACCAGCGCGGGTCGAAGGTCTTGGGCACCTCGAAGGGGTTGGCGTCGAAGGGCGCCGCTCCCGGAGTCGTCGTCAGGTCGGTCGTCGCGAGACCGATCTGGGTGGACCCCTTCAAATCGATTCCCGGACTGGACGCCGCCCTCAGATAGGTGATGTCGAAGGCCGCGGACCGCGCGCTGATCTCCGAGGTGCCCGCCTTGCCGTCTCCGGACTGCAGATGGAAGGTGACCTCGCCGAGGAGCGGCAGCGACTCGGTCTTCGTCAGACAGAAGCCGTTCATCGTCGCGCTCGCGAACCCGGCGCGCAGCACCGGTTGCGTGGTTCCGTCCTGGCGTCCCACGACCGCGGTGCCGAAGCCGGCGTCCGCCGCGTAGATGCGCGAGGAGGCGAAGGTCGCGTTGCCGTTGTTGATCGTGATCGTGGAGTCGAAGGCGCTGATCAGCTCCGCACGCATCGCGGTCAGCAGCGTCGCCAGCAGGCCCACGCCGATCACCACCGCGATCGACGCGCGACCCCATCGGGTTCCGTAGGTCGCGTCCGTCATTGCACCGTGATCGTCGTGTTGGGCAGCTGGATCGAGTTCAGCGGGTTCGCGCCACCGGGCGGATGGACGTAGGGGTCGCGCGACGCGTCCATGTCGTGGGTCCACAGGTAGTCGAACTTCAGGTCCAACGCGATGATGCTGAAGTCGCCGCCCTGCGCGAGACTCGAGACGATGGCGGCGATCAGCTGGCCCAGCAACCCCGATCCGCCGCCGGCGAGTGTCTGCAGCCGGATCCGGCAGACATCGCCGCTCGAACCCGCCGTGCAGATGGCGCCCTTGCCCACCACATTGGCCAGGAAGCTCATCGCCGTGATCTGACTCCAGGGCAAGGCGAACCAGCTGTCGCCCGTGGCGAGGAGCTCGGTGCGCACGCCCGGTCCCCCGACCGTCATCGGGCCGTCGGGCTTGATCGCCAGCGTGTGGCCCGCCGCCGGCTTGGGATCCGGCGCGGTCTGGGAGCTGGCGGACAGGACCGGCGCTCCGTGCTGTGCGACATTCGAACGGAAGGTGAGGTCGCGGAAGGCGAGCTGATAGAGGCTCCTGCTGCCGTCGGCGGCCAGGTAGTAGGTCTGGGCGTTCTGCGTGTTGATGCCCTTGACGTCCGCGACGATCGCCCCCGTGTTGCTGGTGGTCGGATTGCCCGCGGTCATGTGCCACTGCACACCGGACAGGCACGGGAACATCCGCGTTCCGCTGTTGCGGTTCTCGAATCCGTTGCCGCTGGTGGACTTCAGCGGGACCGCCTGACGCCGCTGCTGCGGATTGGCGTTCCCCGGCTGGCTGCAGGTGAAGGGCTGGTAGGCGTTGCTCTGGCTGTTCGCCTCGGCACGGTCGGCATCGCCCGCGACCCAGGTCACCAGCCCGATCACGAGGGCGAGGAGAGCCCCGAGGACGACGACTCGCTGGACGGCGCGGCTAGGCGTCGGGGCGGTCGTCATCGGCCACCTCCCCGGTCGTCGAAGTGGTCGGCACCGGGCGCTCCTCATCCTCGGGCGACCGGGCGCGACGACCACGGGCCCGGGGCTTCTTCTCGCCCCACGCCCACACCATCGAGCCGCCGACGATGCCCAGCAGCGTCCCGATGAGGAATCCCCCGAGATTGCTTCCCACGAAGGCCGCCAGCGCCGTCAGCACCCCGAGCAGGCCGACCAGGCCCGAGTAGTGCGGAGTGAACCAGGCGACGAGCCCGAACAGGACCATCGCGCCGCCGAGGATGTACCCCGAGGATGCGCTCCATCCGCCCTGTACGGCGAAGCCGATCGACGAGGAGGCGAAGTCGATCACCACGTATCCGCCGAGCAGCAGCCACAGGCCACCCCAGAACGGGCGCGTCCGGCGGAAGGCGGTGAACCAGCGCCAGCCGCGGCGCACCCGGCCGCCGTCCTCGGCGACCGGGGAGGTCGAGAGCGCCATCAGTACTGCGCCGCGCAATCGGACTGGTCCTTGGCGCCGGGCAGGACCTTGATCCTCAGCTTCGGCAGGTTGATCTGTCCCTGCAGATCGATGCCATAGGACTCTCCGTCCAGATGCGAGATGTTCATGGTCTTGGCCTGCAATCCGAAGGCCCCAGGAGCGCCTCCGTCGAGCCAGTCGCCCTGATACGAGCCCATGCCCAGGGTGTCCGCGGACTGGCCCAGGGTCAGCTTGGCGATCTGGTCGCCCTGACCGGTCAGGTCCTTCGAGGCGAAGAACAGCTGATCGGCAGAGATCTGATCGCTGCCGTCCACCGTCCCGTCGACCTTCTCCCCGGCGATGATCATCATCGAGACATTGCCGATGCCGCCGATCTCCTGCTGCGCGACGAGGCACAGGCCGTTGAGCGTGGCCTGGTTGAAGCCGAACTGCGCCAGCGCCTCCTGACCGTCGTTGAGCTGCTGGGCCTTCAGATAGGCCGCGGCATCGGTGCCGTTGATCCGGTCGGTGTACACCTGGTGCGGGGTATTGGCCGAGGTGAAGTTCACCGCCAGCACGTTCTGCGCCACCAGCGCGAACATCACCGCCAGAGCGGTCATGGCGGCCGTCGCGAGCGGCAGCGCCCGCCATCGCGTGCCACGGCGGACGCTCACCGCGTCGGCGATCATCAGGCTCCGGTGATCGGACAGGCGCTGCGCCAGCCGCTCGGACCAGCCCGCGGTGCGCTGGCCGCGTCGTGCACGACGAGACATCGAGTACTCCCTCCCAGCGCGCTCGGGCTCCCTCAAGCCCGGGTGAGCGCGCCGTACTTCCGTGTGATTCAGACGGCGCTCGTGCGGAGCGCTCGGCGCCGGCCGCGACGCTCGTCACGAGCGGCGAACTTCGCGAGCTGCTTCTCGCTGTAGGGGGTCCAGGCGAAGATCAGGCCCGAGCCGATGATGCCGAGCATCATGCCGATGATCCAGCCGCCGAGATTCGCCAGGGGCAGCGAGGCCACCGACAGCATCGACGCCACGATCGCCGGGAAGTGGCGCTGGGCCGGGACGCACAGGGCGACGAGCGCCGCGGCGGCCATGCCGCCGGCGAGCAGCAGCGGTGTCACACCCCGTACCCCCATGTGCACGTAGAAGGCCCAGTCCCCGCCGAAGAGCGGGTTGGCCACGAAATAGGCTCCGGCCAGCAGCAGCAGGCTGCCCCAGAACGGACGCGTGCGGCGCAGCCGGGTCGCCCCGCGCCACGCGCGGACGAGCGGATTCGGCTTCTGCGATGTGGACATCGTCGTCTCCCTTTGCCGTCGACGGCGTGGGGGGGCGGGGCCCCCCCCCCCCCCCCCCCCCCCGCGCCGCGCGGGGCCCCCCACCCCCGTGTGTTTATCGGGCGGCCCCCCCC